>CAZQKJ010000116.1:0-9662 GCA_964593315.1 uncultured Granulosicoccaceae bacterium | reverse complement strand
CATAAGCCTTTGTGGGGTGCTGTGGCCTCATTGCAAGAGGCAGGCTTTACTGCAGAGTCCAGGGTGATTGCCGGGCAGCCTGATAAAGTGATTGCTGAAACCGTAGACGCAGAGGGGTTTGATTTGTTGGTAATGGGGGCTTACGGCCACTCACGCATTCGCAATCTGATTATTGGATCAACCACAACGCAAATGATTGGTGCTTGTAAGGTGCCCATTATGCTATACCGATAACGATTTAGATAACTGCTGCCGCAAGATTAGTGTGCGAACTGTTGTTCCATTTTTTTTCGATAGGCAATGGCATCATGTGATTGATCAAATTCAATGTCTTGCCATTTCAGTGGTTGATTGGCAGGTATATCGGATTTGAGTTTTACATTGTGAGCCAGTCCGATGGGTAGTCCGCCCATGGTCAGTGAGGCGGTGGCAGGCATCAGTTTGCCCCAGACAGTATGACCACCTTCGCCATCCAGAATTTCCCCTTTTTTAAGGTTCCGTTTTGCGGTGGCAATCACATCCGCCTGAAAATGTTGCGTTGAGCCCGTGGCCTTGTTTAAAAGAGCGGCGGATAAAATTGAGATATTCAACTCAAGACCGATCAGGTGAAACGGTTTGTACATGGCGGAAAAGCGACCAGAGCTATCTGTATTCATACCGTATTGTTGAAAGCATGCAGCACTGTAGTCATTGGGCGCTTCGATAACCACATATACTCCCCAGCGCAAGTCTTTGAATACCGGTCGGCCATCGCGTTCAAGTGAAGAGACAACCTCTACCTGGCCAGAAGTTTCAAGCTGGCCACCAACGGATGTTGGTCTTAGCACGTGTGCGAGATCGTCCATCCCTGCAGCGGGAAATGCCAGTCCATTGGAAGGTGCGGCCAGGCTTGTCGCGTTAGCGATGGCTGCCATTTCCAGTGCCGATTTTGTGCCGTCAAGGAAGCTGTTGAACATTTGGCTGTTCATACCGGCTTTACTGGCCTGCTCGTGAGTCATACCGTAGTGGTCCCACACAGTGTCTGGTGTTGAGGCGTGATATTCCGGCAGATACTTGGTGCCTTTGCCTGCGGCTACCACGGTAAAGCCTGTGGCGCGAGCCCATTCAACCAGCTCGCAGGTGAGGGCTGGTTGATCCCCATACGCCATTGAATACACGGTGCCTGCGCTGCGAGCTTCTTGTGCCAGTAACGATCCAGCCAATACATCGGCTTCAACGTTGACCATCACGATGTGTACACCATTGTCTATTGATAATCTTGCGTGATAGATGCCTGCAGCGGGGTTGCCGGTGGCTTCAACGATGACATCAACGGTGTTCGTATTGATAATCTCCTGAGCGTTATCGGTAAAACGGGTTTGATCTATCTGCTCTTTTGACCAGCCTACCGAGGCGCAGGTGGCGATGGCGGCAGCGGGGTCTAGATCAGCGATTGCACTAACCTCTAAGCCATCGGTTGTAGTGACTTGCGAAAGAAACATGCTGCCAAATTTACCTGCACCGATTAGCCCGACTCGAACTGGGCCAGCACTGGCAGCCCGTGCCTGCAAGTCAGTGTAGAGAAACATGTGTTTTATCCGTGCAGTTCAGAGATTTAACTTATCGCAGTTGGTTGATTTGATTGTTCATTGGCCAGATCCATCAGGCAGCTGTCTGCCATGGGTTCGATCGGTGTAAAATCACGGTGGGCTATCCATTCTTCACGATTAAAAGCACGAATGTGATTATCAACGTGACACAGCGATAGATAGACAATGGTACGATCAAACGGTGATATGTTTGCAGGACTTGCATGCACCAGTAGTGATGAGAATACCAACATGCTTCCAGCAGGGCCTGTGGGGGCTACGCAACCGCCGCGCTCTGCAAGCTCTGATACGGTCTCTCTGTCAAGAGTCCACAGCGGATAGGAAGTGGTTTGTAGATCGTGGCCGGCCTTTACCACGCCGTGTTTGTGACTGCCGGGTATAAATAGTAGCGGGCCGTTGGCAGCGGTAACCTCATCGATGAAAACGGCGATATTCATAGCACGTGGTTCAGGCATTTCATCATCTCGCTTCCAGGTACCGTAGTCCTGGTGCCACTGCCAAACGTCTCCATCGAAGGCGGCTTTGGCATTCACCTTAAACTGATGCATATACACCGGACCATCGAGAAGTTGTTGCACGGGTTCAATTAGTCGCGGGTGTGCGCCTAGCCGTTTGAATGCTTCATTATAGGTGTGAGATGCAAAGGCGGTACGGGCAACACCTGAAGTCTCGCGCCAAACCTCTTTGCGATCTGATGCATAGACCTTGTTGGCCTCACGCTTTAAGAGCGCTGATTCTTCATCGTTGAAGTGGCCGGGCAGAAATAAATAGCCTTGCTCGTCGAATTCAGCTAGTTGCTGCGTGGTCAGTTTCATGGTGGTTTACCTGACTTATGTGTCGCCCGCTATTTGCGGGGGCTATGTCATGGACAAGAATATCGCGTTGCAGCTCATTGTGCTAGCCAATGTCGTATCTACCTGACACAAGCGCAAAATTAGGAGATTGTGAGATCGGATTGTGTGTGTCTGCGGCTTTTGATAGATTCGCAGCACGGTGTGCGGGTTTAACCTGATGCCGGCCACTACCGCGGAATACTCAAGTTATGACCCGATCTCTCTGGAGGCTCGATGCTGATCACGCCACCTTGCTGTTGCAAGCCAACGGCGCAGACGATGTGCCAGCAATAGTCTGGTTTGGAGCCCTTTTGCCACCAATAGTGGACGATGATGCGCTTGCGGCGATCACCGATCAGGCACTGCCGATGGCAAAGCTTGATACAACAGTACCGTTGTCGCTTTTTCCACAATCATCCAGTGGCATTGATTGCGAGCCTGCATTACGGGGTCACCGGCACGGTCAGGTTTTCTCACATCAGTTAATGTGTACCGCTGTTTCGGTTAGTGGGCAGATGATTAGCATCGAGCTTGCAGACGATGCTGCGGAGCTTGGTGTTATCATTGAGTTGACGCTTGAGAAAAAAACCGGTGTGCTGAGTATCGGTAGCTCGCTTGAAAACCGGTCTGCTGATCCATTTACGGTGGATTGGTTAGCCAGTGCCACCATGCCATTGCCCGATGCTTATAGTGAGTGTCTGTATCTGCATGGTAGATGGGGTCTTGAGTTTCAACAGCAACGTGTAGAGATAAATAATGGTTCCCGGATTACTCTGCGCAGTCATCGTGGCCGTACCAGTCACGAGTGCTACCCGGGTGTGATGTTAGGGCAGGCGGGTTTTAATGAGTGCTCAGGTGATGTGACAGCGGCAACGCTTGCGTGGAGTGGCAGCCACACCGCAACGATTGATTTGCTCAGTGATGGCAGACGCTATTATCAAAGCGGTATCTCGTTGGACCCGGGAGAGTTACAGCTGCAATCGGGCGAGTCTTTTACCGCGCCGCATTGCTACTTTAAGCGCGATGGCAGCAAAGGTTTAAATGGTGTCAGCCAACAATTGCATAGCTACCTGCGTAGTCAGCTATTACCCGCCTGGACCAGAACAGCCAGACCAGTACATGCCAATAGCTGGGAGGCTTTGTACTTTGATCACAACATCGATACATTAAAGGCGCTGATCGATTCTGCAGCTGATGTTGGTGCAGAGCGCTTTATCCTTGATGATGGGTGGTTTCCGGCACGTAGATCGGATACTGCAGGATTAGGTGACTGGGTGGTCGATAAGGTGATCTACCCGGATGGATTGCATCCGGTGGTGGAGCATATACGATCAAAGAGTCTGCAATTTGGGTTGTGGTTTGAACCTGAAATGGTCAACCCGGATAGTGATCTTTATCGTGATCACCCGGACTGGGTATTACACTGCGCCCCGTACGATACTCCACTGGCGAGAAACCAGCTGGTACTCGATATTGATAAATCAGAAGTGTTTGAATATCTCTATCAAAAGATGGCAGATTTAGTCAGAGAGTATAAGATTGATTACATCAAGTGGGACCACAATCGGGATTTAGTCATGGCAGGTGATGGCGAGCGCAGTCGAATGCACCGTCAGACAATGGCCTGCTACCGTTTAATGAAAAAACTGACTGATGAGTTTTCACACCTTGAAATTGAGTCATGCAGTTCTGGTGGTGCCCGAGCTGACTGGGGTGTATTGCAATTCACTGGCAGAGTCTGGACGTCAGATTCAATTGATGCGGTCGATCGTGTGGCCATTCAAAGAGGCTATAGTTATTTTAATCCGCCTGAAATAATGGGTGCACATGTTGGTCATGCCGAGGCGCATTTGACCGGTCGCAAAGTTAATCTGCATACCAGGGCGGTGGTTGCGATGCAGGGGCAGTATGGTTACGAGATTGATGCGCGCAAGCTTGATGCAGAGTCAAAACAGTTGCTCGAATATTATGTGGCGTTGTACAAGAAACACAGAAAATGGATCGCTAACAGCACCAGCTGGCGCCTTGATTCAATAATTGAAAATCTGGTTTGCAGTGGATTGGTCAGTGATGATCAGAAGCATTCATTATGGTTTGCAATAGCAGTGTCAAGCCTGCCTACCACACTTGCAGGATCTATTGTTATGCAGGGATTATCAGCTGAAAAGCAGTATAGGGTAGAGTTTGCCAGTAAAAATTATGATCAGCTTGAACACTTTAGCAAGCACATGCCTGACTGGTTGCAAGCCGGCGTTGTAGTCAGTGGCGCACTGTTGATGACAGTGGGGCTAAGCTTGCCTGTGATGCCGGCACAGTCTGCCTTGTTAATTGAGGCTCAAGCCCAATGAGTCAAGGTGTGGCAACGACTACAGTAAAAAACATGCGAAAATTCTATGCACCTGGGCGTGTCAATCTCATAGGCGAATACACTGATTTTAACGGTGGGTTGGTGTTTCCCTGTGCGATTGATCGTGGTACGCATCTGATTGTGACTATAGATAGCGCTATTTCCGGAGTAGAACTATCATCAGTTGATTTTGAACACAAGAGTACTGTCAATATACGTCCCGATACAACCCCGGTGGGGAAGGAGTGGATCAACTATCCGCTGGGGGTCATGGTTGAGTTTGCCAAGCTGGGTTTTAATGTAGAGGGTTTTAGTTTTAAGTTCTCCGGTGATTTGCCTTTGAGTGCCGGCCTGTCATCTTCAGCCAGTGTGTCTGTTGTGACGGCGTTTGCGATTAACTCGATCATTGGTGCCAATCTGTCAAATCAGGAGCTTGCCTTACTCGCACAGCGATCTGAGAACGGATTCATTAATGTGCAGTGTGGCATTATGGATCAGTTTGTTATTGCCATGGCTCAGAAAGATTTTGCCATTGCGCTCAATTGCGATTCTCTTGAGTATCAACAAGTGCCGTTTGACTCTGGCGACTACCGGCTGGTGATCGGTAACACCCATCAGCCGCGAGAACTCAAGAGTAGTGCCTACAATAATAGAGTTGCGGAGTGCCAGGCGGCGTTATCGATACTGGGTCCATTGACGCAATCTCAACAACTGGCACATGTTTCGCCGTCGCAGCTTCAGGAGCATCTGCACTTGTTGAAAGATCCTGTGGTGGCTAATCGGGCCACTCATGTCATTGAAGAAACTGAAAGGGTGAGGCAGGCTACCATCGCTCTTGAAGCTTCTGATCTTAAAGTCTTTGGGCAATTGATGGTCCAGTCGCATCAGTCATTAAGAGATTTGTTTGAAGTATCAAGCTTCACGCTGGACTGCATGGTGGATCTGGCTCTGCAGATAGATGGTGTTATCGGCAGCCGTATGACGGGAGCGGGCTTTGGTGGCTGTACTGTGAGCCTTGTGCATGACGCGGTAGTCGATCAATTTGTAAACCAGGTTGGGGCGGGTTACAAAAAATCTACCGGACTGGATCCGGAATTTTATATCACCACGGCGGCTAGTGGCGTGGCCGAACTGGCGGTCTAAATAGAAGCACTCTCTGAGCGTGGCGCCGTCACGCTATGATCTCACATGTAGATAGCGGGTAATTGAATGAAATTAGGCGTCTGTTATTACCCTGAGCATTGGCCGGAATCACTGTGGCCGGATGATGCGCGGCGTATGCGAGAGCTGGGTTTAACTGTAGTGAGAGTGGGAGAGTTTGCCTGGAGCAGGCTTGAGCCTTCGCGAGATAATTTTTGTTTTGAATGGCTTGAGCGTGCGATTGATGTGTTGCATGCAGAAGGGCTTGAGGTGGTGCTGGGTACACCCACTGCAACGCCGCCTAAATGGTTGATAGATGAAGAGCCTTCTATTCTTGCAGTCGATGAAAATGCAAATCCGAAAGGTTTTGGGTCACGCCGTCATTATTGTTTTTCGTCTGCGGTATATCGTCGTGAATGTTGCAGAATAGTAGAGCATCTAGTCAGTTACTTTGGAACACATCCGGCTGTTACTACCTGGCAGACAGATAACGAGTATGGCTGTCACAGTACTATTGTCAGTTATTCCGATGACGCACTGAAAGCATTTCAACAATGGTGCAAGCAACGTTATTCGACAATAGAAAAGCTTAACCATTTGTGGGGCAATGTCTTCTGGAGCATGGAGTACGCAAGCTTTGATCAGATTCCCTTGCCAATGTTGTCGGTGACCGAGCTTAATCCGGCTCACCGGCTGGCCTTCTGGCGATTCTCGTCAGATCAGGTTGCATCGTTCAATAAACTACAAACAGACATTATTAAAATCCATTCACCAGGCCGTGAAGTGATGCATAACTTCATGGGCAACTTCACCGAGTTTGATCACTACACCACAGCGGAAGATCTTGATATTGCCGCCTGGGATAATTACCCGTTGGGGTTTCTTGATCGGGATGGTGTTAATGAAGCTGATCAACAAAAGTGGTTTCGAACCGGGCATCCGGATTCCTCAGCGTTTCATCATGATTTGTATCGGGGTATGGGTAAGTTATGGATTATTGAACAGCAGCCAGGGCCCGTTAACTGGGCGCCGCACAATCCTGCCCCGTTGCCAGGTATGCTGCGATTGTGGGCGCTGGAAGCGATGGCACATGGGGCTGAGTTGATGTCATGGTTTAGATGGCGGCAAAATCCGCAAGCACAGGAGCAGATGCATACGGGCTTGTTGTTGCCCGATGGTACTGAAGATGAGGCAACCGATGAAGTCCGCGCAATAGTCTCGGATCTACAGCAGCTTGCAGATATTCCTGCTGCATTCAATGCAGATGTGGCGCTTGTGTTTGACTATGCCGGTGATCAAATGCTGCGTATACAACCTCAGGGGCAAAATTTTGGGCCGCTGGAATGGGTGCAAGCACTGTATACCTCTATAAGGCGCAGTGGTGTCAGTGTAGATATTGTGAGACCGGGTGCATCGCTTGACGGTTATAAGTTTGTAGTGATGGCGAATAGCCTTGCCGTAGAAGAGAGTTTGGTTAAAGAGCTAGCCAGGTTTACGGGTCATGTGCTTATCGGTCCCCGGTGTGGCAGTAAAAGCTGTGAGTACTCTATACCTGAGATTCTACCTCCTGATGCGTTGCAATCTCTCCTGCCAGTTAAAGTCACTCGTGTTGAGTCATTGCCCGACTTTGTAACTATTGCATCAAACAATGGTTTTAATGCGGTAAGATGGCGAGAGAAGGTATGTAGTGAGCTAGAAGCTGTATCGACATTCCCGGACGGCTGGGGTTTTTATTATCGTAATAAACAATATCACTATCTCAATGCCTGCCTTGATGACGCATCATTATTAAAGTTTATGTCTGATCGATTGGCAGATGCAGGTATTTCTGTGAAACCATGTAGCGAAGGTTTGCGATTGTGTCAGCGCGGTTCGTTGCTGTTTGCTTTTAACTACGGACCTGGAAGTGAAACGTTTGACTCATCAGGGGAGCTTCTGGTTGGAAGCCGGGAACTTGAGCCCGGTGGTGTAGCGGTTTGGTCTGATAAGCAGCGCGATGAGAGCTAACCCATTTGTTAAGGCAGATCAGAAACAGATCTAGCGTATCCTCATAGTGGTTTCAGGATCAAAAAGAAATGCCCGATGTGTGTCAAATCGTGCGGTGAAGTCTCCTCTTGCATCAAGCGTTTGATGTTCCTCAAGGCCTATCGTGAGCGGCGATTCACTCTCGGCATCTGCATAGCCAAAGGATGAGCCTCCCAGGCTCTCAACTACCTCAATCCGGGCTTGCATAGAGGCCTCACCGTCTGAGCTGAAGTGCTCTGGGCGAATACCTATCTGCACGTGTGAATCGTTCGCAAGCACCGACTGACATGGCACTATAAACGCCTCGCTTTCATAGTCGCGGAGCTGTACAACAATAGCTCCATCCAGCTGATCTACCACACTTGCGTTGAGAAAATTCATTTTCGGTGATCCGATGAAACCACCGACAAAGATGTTGTCCGGATCATTGTAGAGATGCATCGGCGCACCTGCCTGTTCTATTCGACCGTCACGCAGCACGACGATTTTGTCGGCCAGTGTCATTGCTTCAACCTGATCATGGGTGACATAAATCATGGTGGCGCCGAGGTCATTGTGTAGCTTAGCGATTTCAAGCCGCATGCGAACCCGTAGTTCGGCATCCAGGTTTGATAGCGGTTCATCAAACAAAAATACCTTTGGTTCGCGCACGATAGACCGACCGATCGCGACACGTTGTCTTTGTCCACCTGATAAGGCTTTTGGTTTTCTGTCTAGCAGTTCTTCAAGGTGCAGGATGGCTGCGGCTTTCTGAACCCGCTCTTCTACAAAGGCTTTGTCGTGCCCGGTCATTTTTAAACCAAAGCCCATGTTTTCTTTGACCGTCATGTGCGGGTACAAGGCGTAGGATTGAAACACCATGGCGATACCGCGATCAGCGGCTTCAACTTCGGTGACGTCTTGATTGTCAATCAGGATCGAGCCGTCGGTGGCGTCTTCGAGTCCTGCTATCAGGCGCAGCAGGGTGGACTTTCCGCAGCCGGAGGGCCCCACAAAAACGGCAAATTCACCCGCATTTATTGATAAGTCAACACCGTGTATGACATCAACACGACCAAATGACTTCTTCAGTGATTTGAGTTCGACATCGGCCAAGAGGAGTGCTTCCTGTGTTGTTAGTACCGGCAAGCATGGTAACCGCGATGATTGGTGGTTTTCAATCGTGGCGCTTAAGGGCATGGGTCGGCTTGTAGCGGTGAGGACGAAAGTGGCTTGCGCGTTCCGCCGGGCACTTTTAAATGGCCAATGATGGCGCGTTTTTGGGCCATGAGTGATGGACAAAAAAAACCGTGTTGGCCTATCGCGCCATCTTCGCAAATGGAACGGAACGTTGACATAAGTGGTGTTAAGATTGGGAGGCGAAAAGCAATTCTTATTACTGGCCACCCGCTGGTCCGTACCAAAATGGAGAGTTCATCGAATGAAATTTAGACTGAAATACACGATCGCCAGTATGGCTGCCGCGGCATTTATGTCGACTGCTGCAATGGCGAGCGATCTGATTATCACTTTTGACGATCTGAATCCCGATAAGAAAGCTGCCTATGAAGCCGCAGTGGCTGCTTTCCAGGAAGCCAATCCGGATATCAATGTCACAGCCAACAACGGTGATCGTGAGGCGCACAAGGATTCCATTCGTAACGCACTACAAAATGATGCGCCGGATGTAATCACCTGGTACCCGGGTAATCGTATGGGTCCTTTTGTTGATGCCGGTTTGTTTATGGA
>CAZQKJ010000115.1:0-9678 GCA_964593315.1 uncultured Granulosicoccaceae bacterium | reverse complement strand
TGCAGGCGTAGCCACTTCAGTGACATTGATAGTCTTGTAAGCAGCAGGGATCTTAACTGTGCGAGTAGAAGCGGGAGTTGCTACAACACGCTTGGTTACTGTGCTGTACTCTGCAGGGATCTCGATAGTGCGAGTTGTTGCAGCTGTCTTCTGTACACGCTTAGTGACAGTCTTATAAGTAGCCGGGATTTCAACTAAACACATGATGTCGCCAGTGTCGTGATCGATGCGCTGGATAGGGCCTGTGCCTTTCTTCCACTCTTGACGTGCTGGAGTTTCCATTACACGAGTAGAAACCGTTTCGTAAGTAGCAGGAACCTGAACCAGCTTTGAAGATGCCGCTTTAACCAGAACTCTTTCAGTGACTGTTTTATAAGTGGCGGGAACAACCTGCAGCTTTTCAGTGGCTTCTGAAACCAGAACTCGCTTAGTGCCTTGCTTGTAGCTTGCAGGGATCACTTCGATTTTCTGGCTTGCTTCTGAAGCCAGCTGTCTTTCAGTCACTGTGCGGTATTTCGCAGGAGTGAAGATCTTGGTGAAGCACTGACCAGGCTTGGCATTAGGTGGTGTAAGGCTAGAATCTGCAATGTTTGAAGATGCCGGGATTTCTCTCAACTTTGCTTCTTTTTGAGACAGCAGGCGCTCGCGAGCGTTAAGTGCAGATTCGCGTGCACTCAAAGCTGAAATTTTTGCGGCGTCAGCGTTGACTGCGCCGTTGTTCTTAACGTCTGATACAGTTGAACAGGCGCTAAGAGCGGTGAGTAGCACGGCGCAAGATGCGACGGTGCAAAATTTACTTGAAAAAAGCTGCATTGATTTCTCCGTATACTTTTATGAGCACTGGTACTTGAGTCTGTGCCCCGTACCGGTGCAGCAGTTGAAGCCAGTCTTAAATGTCTCGAAAAACGAACCAGTTCGAACCCCGTAAATATGCTGATCAGTTCTGTCATCGCCGTTATCAACGGGTCTATCGGCAGCTGTTTAATAAGTTTCAGCCGGTAAATCGGAAATTACCCAAACAAGACCGGTGATGATTGCTAAGTCATTGGCAAGGTAGAGGTTTTTATCAAGCAGAGCGATTTGTAAATATTTACGACATTGTGGCTGCGGGATTCAACCTAAACAAAGTCCACAACAAGCAGTTTTGGTTTACTATTTAATTAATGAACAGGAGTAATGACTTGGTGAGAAAACGTTTGGTGGTAGAGATGGGAATGGGGGTCGACATACGCGGCGGTGACTACACCAAAGCTTCAGTTCGTGCGCTGCGCGATGCGCTGTGGCACAACTCGCTCACCGTTGTCCCCGCGCTGGGTTACCCGGTCGAAGCAATGCAGGTTGATATTGAAATTGCAGTCGCTGAACCAGAACAGGTAGATACGCAAAAAGTCGCTGAAGTTTTGCCATACGGAAAAGCCAATGTGAAGGTGGTAAAAGGCGGGCTCGATGTCCGCGACGGTGAGCGCCACACGATAGTCGCCAATGCGGCGGCAGTGGTGTATCTGGATATTGAGACCCACACCAGGGGGGATACGTAAAGTGCCTCTAAAGAGAGTCATCCTTGAGCTTGGCACCGGTAACGATCTCTACGGAGAGGACTATACCAAGGCTGCAAAACGCGCTGTACACGATGCACTGCACCACAGCTCGATTACGCTTTTCCGATCGCTGGGTCTTGACCGAGAGAGCATGATCGTCAATGTTGCGGTTGGCGTACAAAAGCCCGAGCGGGTTGATTGCGATGCCGTGGCATCCGAACTACCGCATGGCAAAGTCACGGTAGTGGCAGAGCATGGCGGTCTTAATCTGGTAGATCCAGACAACGATACTGTATCAGTGATAGCAACCGTGGGTATCTCAGCCTGGCTGGATCTTCCGGATGAGAAATTCACTCTGCCGGAAGAAAGCGCGTGATAACCCTAGCCCGGATTATTCATGAGGATTCGGCTTCCAGAGTCAATAACGCTAAACAGGTCACTCGATCGCCTGAGAAACGTGGCTCGCCACGTGCCGAAGGGGATCGTGTGAGATGTGACGCGCTTTTGGCTCCTGAAGTCGAATAGACAGACTGTTATTTGAGTCATGACATTAAAGTGCCATGAAAACCTAAAAATACAGTACTTTGCATAAAAACTCGTGTCGCCTCATGAATAATCCGGGCTAGTGCAAATAGTTAAACATCTTGCGTCGGTAGGGCCCAACTGACGGATCATCGCCTAACATTTCAAAAATCGATAGCAAGGTTTTGCGAGCGCCGTCATCACCGAACTCACGGTCCCGTTGCATAAGCTTTAACAGTGTATCGACAGCGGTATCTGTGTCACCGCGCAGAGCTTGCTTTATTCCCAGCTTGTAAGCTGCCTCACTATTGGTGCTGTCCTGTTGCAATGCACTGGCAAGCGTTGCCTCATCAGTATCGCTATCGTCTGCATCAGATAAACTCAACAAACCGCGCAGTTTGCCGGCCTCGGTTTTTTTGGCGTCTTCTTCACTGAGGATCGACAGGCACTGGCGTGCGTCTTCGTATTGACCGCTGGCAACACATAGCTGCCCGAGTGCAATCGCCACATCTCCATCTTCCGGTCTCTCGGCTTGAGCCGCTCGCAGCAGTGCGACAGCCTGATCGGTGTCGCCAGATGCATGAAGTTGTTGTGCCTGTTCGACCGGGCCCATGGCAGGACCTTGTGGATCAGCGGGTGCTGCCTCGATGTGTTTATCAAGAAAGGCCCGGACTTCTGTTTCAGGCAGAGCCCCGGAAAATTCGTCCACTACACCGCCGTTGATCACCAGTTTTACCGTCGGCAGGCTTCTGATCCCGAGCTGCTGTGCAATTTCCTGCTCAGCTTCAGTATCAACTTTTGCCAGAATAAATGCGCCCTGATATTCGTCCGCCAGTTTAGCCAGAATCGGCATCAGCGTCTGACACGGCTCGCACCAGCCGGCCCAGAAATCGATCAACACTGGCGTCTGCATGGATTGCTGCACGACGCTTTCAAGGTTTTCTTTTGTTACTTCAACAATATACGGTGAATCAGACATGCCTTTCCGGATTTGAGTTCAGATACCGGTATTGTGAGGGAGTGGCGGCTATTATCAAGTTGCAATTGCAGATGGACCGATTCTTTCTGACTGGCGGCCGCCCATCCGGTAACATTCTCGCCGCTCTCGCTACAGATAATTTTACTCTCATGGTCGTCAAATACGATGCAGCATCCATTGAGGTGCTCAGCGGTCTTGATCCGGTGCGCAAGCGTCCCGGTATGTACACAGACACTTCCGGTCCGAATCACCTCGCGCAGGAAGTGATCGATAACAGTGTCGATGAGGCTATCGCAGGTCACGCCAGTGAGATATCCGTCAAGGTCTATAAAGATGGCTCGCTTGAGGTAACTGACAACGGTCGCGGTATGCCGGTGGACAAGCACCCAAAGCTGAAGCTGCCCGGCGTTGAGGTGATACTGTGTACGCTGCACGCCGGTGGCAAATTCTCTGACAACGCCGGTTACCAGTTTTCCGGTGGACTTCACGGGGTTGGTGTTTCGGTGGTGAATGCGCTGTCGAAAAAGCTCGAAGTAAAAATTCGCCGCAACGCTAAAGAATATCTGGCTACTTTTAAGGGCGGCAATAAAGACAAACCTCTTAAAGCAGTGGGTAAAGTCGGGCAGCGCAACACAGGCACCACGCTGCGTTTTTGGCCTGACAAAAAGTACTTTGACAGCGATAAATTCTCGATACCAAAACTCAAACACGTTTTGCGGGCCAAAGCGGTGTTGTGCAGTGGTCTGCGGGTTAAGCTGACTGTTGAAGGTGATCCTGAAAAATACGAATGGTGTTACCAGGAAGGCCTTGAAGCCTATCTGGTGGAAGCGTTGGATGGCTTTTCTTTGCTACCTGCCGAGCCTGTTATCGGGCAACACGTTGGAAAAGGCGAACAATGTGACTGGGCATTTCTGTGGTTGCCCGAAGGTGGAGACACGCTGCACGAGAGTTACGTCAACCTGGTCCCGACTGCACAAGGCGGTACTCATGTTAACGGCCTTCGCACTGGTATAAGCGATGCCGTGCGTGAGTTTTGCGAGTTCAGAAATCTGCTGCCACGTGGGGTAAAGCTCACCGCTGAAGACACCTGGGAGCGAGTCTGTTTTGTATTGTCAGTCAAGCTTAACGACCCTCAGTTTGTTGGCCAGACCAAGGAGCGATTGTCCAGTAGAGAGTGTGCAGCATTTGTATCTGCCGCGGTTAAAGATCATCTGGCTCAATGGTTAAACCAACACCCGGAAACCGGTGACCTCATCGCGCAGCTGGCGATAGAAGCTGCATCACGCAGAATGCGTGAAGGTAAAAAGGTCGTGCGCAAGAAAATATCTGCAGGTCCTGCCTTACCCGGCAAGCTCGCAGATTGCGTTGCCAATGATATCGCTCAAACAGAACTCTTTTTGGTCGAGGGGGACTCTGCCGGTGGGTCAGCCAAGCAGGCGCGTGATCGGGAGTATCAGGCAATCATGCCGTTGCGCGGTAAAATACTGAACACCTGGGAGGTTGGTTCGGATCAACTGTTGGGATCACAAGAAGTACATGATATTTCAATTGCTATAGGCATTGATCCTGGCTCAAGCGATCTGAATGGTCTGCGCTATGGCAAGATCTGTATTCTCGCTGATGCAGACTCAGATGGTCTGCATATCGCAACGCTGCTTTGCGCTTTATTTTTGCGACACTTCAGAGCATTGGTTGAAGCACGGCATGTTTATGTGGCTATGCCGCCGCTGTTTAGAATTGATGTCGGCAAGAGTAAGTTCTATGCCCTTGATGTCGAAGAAAGAGACAGGGAGCTTGCCCGCATTGAAAAAGAAAAGATCAAAGGCAAAGTCACGGTAACGCGCTTTAAGGGGTTGGGTGAGATGAATCCATCTCAGCTGCGAGAAAGCAGTATGTTGCCAGACACCCGCAGGCTGGTGTGTTTGACCATAGATGATCAAAAAACCACTGATAAGCTGATGGATATGTTGCTCGCAAAGAAGCGCGCGCGTGATCGCAAGACCTGGCTTGAGAGCAAGGGCGATCTTGCTGAAGTTTGATTGGCTTTTTATGAATATACCCTCGGCAGCTGAACCTGCTGCCGGGGAATTACTCCAAACCTTCGGTCAAAACACCGGAGTTGTCGATATGTAAAAAAATCCCAAGTGAGTACTGCGTCACGAGGCCTGGTCTCAAGCTTTGTGTAGCCATTTAGAGAGCGGTTTTGAGTGCTGATGTCTCGATACGTCACTGTCTGAATATGGCTACTCCATAAATAATATTTTTCTAACGACCCAAACGGGTGTGTGGGAATTGCGATGGTATTGTCTATCGCAAAGCCATCAGATTTTTTATAGTCTGAATTGCTACTGGCAAATTAAAAATATGAACGATATAACGATCTACTATCTTGAAATGCTTAACAGTGAGGCTTCTGCTATGAAGCCCGCACCCGATGATTTCACTGTTCAGGAAGCCTGCATTAAGCAATATCAGGTTAACCGAATGCTATACCAGTTAATCGGTGAGGGATGGCAGTGGAATGATAAAGCCGCGTGGTCATCAGCTATGTGGAAAGACTATGCAGAGTCTGATGATCTCAGAACCTGGACTGCAGTACATCAGGGTAGTATCGCCGGCTATTTTGAACTTGAACTGATAGACAGTAATACTCGTGAGATTGCCTATTTTGGACTTGCCGATAAATTTATTGGTAAAGGTTATGGTGGCTATCTATTGTCTGAAGCAATCAGGCAAGCCTGGCAGTGGGGTGAGGTACAGCGTGTGATCGTGAATACCTGCTCCCTCGATCACCCATCGGCGCTTGCGAATTATAAAGCGCGTGGGTTCTCCGTCTATGAAGAGAAGTTAGTTAAGGGTTAGCGGGTCGTGAGATGAAGGCGACCCTTTCTGTCTGTGTTTCTGTAGGCGCAGGGATCGAGAGCGTCGAAGGGGCGAGACCATCTGTGAGCTAAACGACATTGACATGTGTCAGGCACGGACTATTCTTTTTAGCAGCACGTCTGTCCCAATGAGCAGACTTAGTCGGCAGGTGCTTGCAGGCGGGCCGATTGTTGAAGGTAACTGCTTGTAGAAGTGCTACAGGAATCACATTGCAGCAGTGCGGTAGAGCGTTCGCGTTTGCCAATCAGTGACGCAGTTGCCGGCCAGCACGCCAAAAGCTAGATCTGCTGCAATATAAATACACAACGAGCCGCCTATAGTGTGCGCAATTCAGCATCGTAGGTTGCCGTGCCATACGGAAATATTATGAGTATCGCAGTCAGCAAAAACAATTCAAAAAACAAGGTCCATCAAGGTGCTTTCACATCAGTGAATGGACGGGCTGCTCATAGCGTGCGAAATAAGCAACAAAGCAGCAGTACTGATCTGAACGCTGAATCCTCTCTGGAGGATCAGAGCGATACTGTGAAGCTACTGCTCGCTCAGGAACGCCGGCTGGTAGCGCTTGAAAAGAGTAACGAAGAACTCGTTAAGCAGCGCGACAAGTTTAAAGCCACCTGCATAGCGCAAGGCAAACTGATTCAGGTGTTAAAAGAGCATCAGGGCGGCACTAGACCTGCTCCTGAAGCTAGTGTGACTGCAGGTAGTGATGATCAAGCAGTCAACATCAATGATCTGCCAATGATTGACCCCAGTGAGTTTAGGCCCATTGAGGATGATTCAGATAATGACCTCCAGGCTCAGGTGTCTGCAACGTTACGGGGCCTGCCAAACGATGTAGTTGTTGTTCTGTGCAGTGTTGTTGCTGCGATTAAATCTGCATCGGCCTGGGTTGGCAACAGGGTAATGTCCGTTCTTACCTGATCGAGTTAATGCAACTGATGTGAATACAGACCTGCAGCATTGCGCTGCAGGTCTTTTTTTGATTGCGACAATTAAAATATAACTACCGATCTTATAGACTCACCCTTGTGCATAAGATCAAATGCTGAGTTGATGTCGTCAAGTGGCATTGTGTGAGTGATGAGCGGATCGATTTCGATTTTACCGTCCATGTACCAATCAACAATTTTTGGCACATCGGTACGACCCTTAGCACCACCAAATGCTGTGCCGCGCCAGTTGCGGCCTGTCACCAGCTGAAACGGACGCGTGCTGATTTCAGCACCTGCGGGTGCAACGCCAATGATGATTGATGTGCCCCAGCCTTTGTGACAGCACTCCAGCGCCTGACGCATGACCTCTACGTTGCCAATACACTCGAACGAATAGTCAGCGCCGCCATCGGTCAGGTCAACCAGATAAGGTACGAGATCCGCTTCAACTTCTTTGGGGTTGACGAAATGCGTCATACCGAAGCGCTCAGCCATTTCTTTTCTGGCAGGGTTAAGGTCAACACCGACTATTTTATTTGCACCAGCGAGGCGCGCGCCTTGAATAACATTAAGCCCGATACCACCCAGCCCGAACACCACAACGTTGTCACCGGGTTGGACTTTCGCTGTATTGATCACAGCACCTATACCGGTAGTGACGCCGCAACCGATGTAGCAGATTTTGTCGAACGGTGCGTCTTCGCGAACCTTTGCCAATGCGATTTCCGGAACCACCGTATAGTTAGAGAAGGTGGAAGTACCCATATAGTGAAACAGCTTGTCCTTGCCGCGTGAAAACCGGCTGCTGTTATCTGGCATGAGTCCTTGTCCCTGTGTTTCACGTATCTGTTGGCACAAGTTAGTTTTACCGGATGTGCAGTAATCACAGGTACGACACTCGGGTGTGTACAAGGGTATAACGTGATCACCTTTTTTAAGGCTGGTCACTCCCGCGCCCACTTCTACTACAACACCGGCCCCTTCATGGCCAAGCACGGCTGGAAATATTCCTTCCGGGTCAGCACCAGATAGAGTGAATTCGTCAGTGTGGCAGATGCCGGTGGCTTTGATTTCTACCAGGCATTCCCCGGCTCTGGGTCCTTCGACCTCAATACTTCCGACCTCCAGTGGAGCGCCGGCTTTTACTGCAATAGCTGCTCTTGATTCCATCTAGATGTGTTCCTTAGCTGTTAAAAGGATGATGACTTATGGCACTCAAGCAGGCTGCAAGACGCTCTCGACTGCTGCTTTTTATCCACGATAAAGCTATTGTAAATCTGAGTCGCCATGCGGGCACGTTGGTATGCGACGGATAAAGCACAACAGCGGGAAGTTATTAAATTGATTGGCGCGCCCCGGAGGATTCGAACCTCCGACCTCGCCCTTAGGAGGGGCACGCTCTATCCAGCTGAGCTAGGGGCGCACATGCCTTGTTGCTTGCTTTTTCACATGTAGAGCCAAAGATAAAGCCAGAGAGCTGGCTTTTCGAAACTATCCGGATTTCTCTACGGTATGCGAATACGCGGGTGGTCCTAATCTCCACCGTGGGTCAATTGTATCAGCATAGCTGTGCCGCCGTAAAAGGCGGAGTGCCCGCTTGTGGGTGGTGGAGCTGCCAGATTTCAGGAGCGATAGCTGATCGCGAGTGAGTTGATATCGGCTAACTGGAGTCGCGGTTTACAGTTTCTTCATGGCTGGTTGTTTGCCTCTAGCACATGCTCGAGGCTGTAGCGCGAAACTGAGGTTTCACCGAGGCGTTTGCGTGCCCTGAGTATCCAGTCTCTGGTTGAATCCAGTCGAACGGATATACCGTTGGATAAGTCTTCAATATTTTTGCAAATGGTGATTCCGCTGTCGAATGAGTTGTAGATTTTTAGCTCGACCGGATCTTTATAGCCGGGCGATGAAATTATCACCAGGTTATCCTCCCGATGCACTGAGAGTTCCACGGTCTCGGTCTCTGTGATTTGAGCAACCGTGATGACATCGCTCGTTGGTAAACCCAGGAAGCCTTGTTCGTCAATACCTCTAACGGATACCAGATATTTGCCAGGTGCGCTAACGATGTGTTGGGTAAACGGTCTGTCTACCTCTTGTTTGAGAATCAGGTTTTCCGTTGATGATTGAAGCGAGTAATCAACACGGTATTTATCAGCGCCTGTGATGTCATTCCACCGTAAAACATCTTCATTGCTGAGCACGTAGTGTTCGCGACAAGCGGGATCGACAGTGAGTTCGGGTGCATCCAGTAAATCCACAACAGTTGGTTGTACTCCTTCTATGGCTTTGATGCCTTTGCCTTTTGGCAGGGTATTATCAACACCGTTGGATGAGGTCGCGACTGATCCTTGCGTGACACCGATCAAGTCAAACTCCAGGCTTGCATCTACATAAAATGCAGTTCCGCGAACCGCTGCTGAAAGGTAGGGTGTGACTACTTTGAAATTGACGGGTGTTTCGTTGTCGGCTCGAGGGGTGACCTCGCTGTGCGCTTCTCCACTCTCTACATTTACTATTATCTCGCAGCGCTTTTTTTTATCGGCGCAGTCGATGTTAGCAATTGAGATTTGACTATCAGGCTGAATATTGATGGAGGAGTCGGCTGTAAAACTCAAAGTAACAAAGCCGTCTTTGCCGGTGGTAAATACATCACCCGCAAATACCGGAGAATCTTTTGCGGGTGGATTAACGACTCGAAATGTCCGGGTATGGGTCACATCACCTTTAACGAAAAGAACGCGACCCGCACGGCTTTCATCTGAGTCTGCTGTATTGTGCACGGCGGCAGGGTTTTGCAAATCAGCGGCGTTGGCAACGACTG
>CAZQKJ010000114.1:0-9715 GCA_964593315.1 uncultured Granulosicoccaceae bacterium | reverse complement strand
AGTTTGTCGGGTGGTTTTTTTCTTGCTCAAGTCACGCTACCTCTTGTCTTGAATGCTGCTTTGAACGGATCGACCAGTGCTGTCAGCGGCTCATATTCAACCTTAACAAGATCAATTGCATCGGCTGCAATGTATCGATCTTCTGCGATAACAAAGGCAACCTCCTGCCCCTGAAACAATACCTTTCCGTCAGCAAGCACCATTTGCTTATCACCCGCAAGGGTTGGCATCCAATGCAGATTCAATGGCTCCAGATCTTTAGCGGTGAGTACGGCAACCACACCTGGTAATTCCATTGCTGCTGAAATATCAATGTTCTTAACATAGGCGTGCGGGTGTTGCGAACGAACAAAATCACCAAACAGCATGTCTGGCATTTTGATGTCATCAAGATAGTTACCCTTACCCTGAGTAAAACGCGCGTCCTCTACTCGCTTGCGTGAGGTACCCAGACCTTTAAGGGCTGCCTGCCGTTCTTCTAACGTTGGGGCTTCAACACTCATGCTACGCTCTCCGTTTGTTGTAACTCACTGGCTGCAGCCATCACTGCCTTAACAATATTCTGGTATCCGGTGCATCTGCACAGGTTTCCGGAGATACCGAAACGTACCTCCTCTTCTGTCGGGTTCGGGTTCTCCTCCAGCAGCCTGTGCGCACGAGTGATCATTCCCGGTGTACAAAATCCACATTGCAAGCCATGATGCTCTTTGAATTTTTCTTGCAATACGTGCAGTTTATCCGGACTACCAAGTCCTTCAATAGTCGTAATTTCAGTGCCCTGAGCCTGTATCGCGAACAGCGTACAACTCTTTACCGAACGGCCATCAATTTCCACGGTGCACGCACCGCAGTGCGAAGTTTCACATCCTATATGCGGTCCCGTGATTTCCAGTTGCTCTCTCAGCACATGAATCAATAGCTCACGGGGCTCGGCTTCGGTTGTAACCGTTTTACCGTTTACATTAAGCGTGATGTTAGTTTTTGACATTAGTATTTCCCCAAATTCCTCTTAGGCCCGTGACCAGGCAAGATTGATGGCGCGTTTCAATACCTGGCTGGCGCAGTGTTTCTTGAATTCTGCCGGCCCTCGGTTGTCTTCAACGGGTTCGATGACGTTGATGCAGGATGTAACAGCACTATCAATCGCTGCTTCATCCATCTTGCTTTGCTGCAGCGCGCTGGATGCGGCTTCACAAAAGATGGGTGTGTCAGCCAGGTTGGTCAATGCAATAGAAGCGTGTGAGCAAGCACCATCGGCGCCTTTACTTAACAGCACCGCAGCAGCAGCGGTTGCATAGTCACCGATTTTGCGTTTCTGCTTCTCGTAGGCATAACCACCGCTGGTAGCGCTGAACCTGACTTCCGTCAGGATCTCGAGATCATCGCGCGCCGTGAAGTAAGCCGCCTCATAAAACTCACGTGCCGGTACTTCCCGCTCTCCGTTGCTGCCGGACAAAACAAATATGGCGTCCAGACATTGCATCAGTGCAGGCATGTCATTACCGGGATCACCGTTCGCAACATTGCCACCGATAGTGCCCTGATAGCGAATCTGTGGATCAGCGATCTGGAGTGCCGTATCTCGAACAATCGGTGCGGCACTAAATAGCGATGAATCTGCAATCAACTCGGCTTGAGTAGTCATCGCGCCAATCCGGACATTGCCGCCGTCAACACTGATGTGTTTGAGATCGGCAATTGCCTGCAAGTCAACCAGATGGGCGGGCATTGCCAGCCGGAGTTTCATCATCGGGATCAGACTGTGGCCACCGGCTATGACGCGAGCATCGTCCCCAAGCTCGCCCAGCAAGCCAACCGCCGCCGCCACAGAATCTGGCTGGTGGTACTCAAAACGTCCTGGAATCATGAAATTTCCCCTCTGAAGTTTGCGTGTTCTGGCAGTGTCGGACGACCCGCGAACCGGTCGATCACTTACGGTACCAAAGCACGAACATCTGGCAAGTGAAGACTCACGAACAACCAGTTTTTAGCACCAAGCACGGCTGATGCACGAACGTCGTTGGTGCAAAATTGATTTTATCTTGTTGTTTTTGTTTTGGTTATCAGTTCAGGCGATTCTCAACTGATCACTGAACCCGGTCAGCCTGCATGGGGCTCGAGCACATCTGCCAGCACCTTGATACGGTTGCGACTCACCGGTACTGAGCTTAGCTGAGGAATACTGTCGAACAGACATTTGCCGGTTTCTCCGCTTTTCTCAAAGCGCACCACCGACTCAATATTGACCAAATAGCTACGGTGAGTTCGGTGGAATCCGCTGCTGACAAGGCGCTGCTCTGCCTCGGTAATAGACCAGGGACAAAACCTTACCCCTTCCGATGTGTAGAGATGTGTGTAGTGTCCATCTGCGCGGATGGCAGCTACCTCTTTGCTCAGGGCAAAACTGATTTTTTTGCTTTGTTCGTAGGGGATTTCGATTGCCGGGATTTCATTCTCATCTACCTTCGAATCGTCGGTTGCGGTTTCTGAATCAGCGCTCGATAAAGGATGCTCCTTGCTCTTTTGGGACTCACCGGCACTTGTGGTTAGATCTGCAACGGAAACCCGTTCATCTGGTGCGAGATTATCTTGTGAGTTCTCACTATTCCCGGACTGCGATTTGCCAGCATGACCTTGATTGGCGCTTTTCACCGGAGATGACGTCAAAAATGAAGTGGTTGCCAGCAAAAATGAGCCACAAATAGCAAACGCCGCCAGTGTGACTACCACCGCCAGAGTCCCACTTGCAAAAACAGCAGATTCAGGCGCGAAATCGCTGGTGCGAACAAAACGAGTACCGTGCATCGCGGTGTAGTGCACGGCTACGACAGAAAATCCCATCAGCAGTGAGCCCGCCACTATATTCGGTTTTGAGCGCCTCCCGTAGGCAACAACAATCGCCGCAACTCCCATCACCGCAGCCACGATAACGGATAACAATACAGGGCCATCTGCAAATACGGGCTCGACCCCTCGAATACCCACCATGCCTATGTAGTGCATAGAGAGTATGCCAACACCCAGTATCACTCCTGCGGTCAAAAGGATCAGAGGTGTGCGCACGGTAAAGTGAAGCAGCAATAGCGCGACCCCTACCACCAGTATCGCTACCAGCACGGAACTCAGGGTTTGCAACAAGTCATAATAGACGGGAACTGGAAACCTATGCGCCAACATAGCTACGAAGTGCATCGACCAGATACCACCGCCAAGCACAAAGGAAGACATCACTACCTGCGCTTTTCGACGAGAGTCAGACAAGCGGGAAATATTATTGGTTAATGCAAGGCCGGTGAATGCTGCCACCAACGAAACTGCTATCGAAGCTGCAACCAGGAGTAAATCGTGTGAGGTACTAATCAAGAGCTCGGGCCACCGATCCGTCTACTTGCGAGAGAAACATCTTAACTGTGCAAATGATCGTGGTCACTGAGTTTTTGGTGAAACGCCGCAAATTCGCAAACAACACAACTGATTCTATATGGCCCGGACACGCAGCCTCCCACCCCACTCTCTCCACATTCCAGTATTATCGCCTGAGGTATACTCAAATGCGGCCCGCAGATTATCGCTGACGCGAATGCGTAGCATACCTGCTAACGGCAAATACTTGATGGGCAAGACGACCTGCCTGATGACATCTTCTGAGATCACATCATCAGGCGCTTGCCGCAAAAGTAATGAAAATGATAATCATCTGAAGTGGCCTAAAGAACGCCACCAACACAGCGTTTATAGTCAAAGGAAAGAAAGGGGGATATTTTGTGATTATTGATGGTGTTTTTAAAACTCTGGACCCAGTGCTTAGAGCCTGTCTCGTCAACCGGAGTGACGAGCCGATCGCCTACTATGAAAAACTTGGCAACGCACAAGGCATAGACCATATCTGGCAAGACTTGCGCTCCATCGATGCAAAAAGCAGCGGATTGCTAACTCATATTTCTGTGATGTTCGTGGTACTCGGCTTTCTTGCCTCCGATGTTGATAATTTTTTTATTCGTTTGCTGCTTACCGCCGAATTCATAGCGTACATCATCGCCGCCATGGTACTACTACGCTGTCTTGACATGACCGGACCACCGTTAAATGACTTGCCAGATGAATCGGTTAAACTAAGAGCTCTGCAAGCAAAAGAAGCACTACTTCGTAAAACCATCTATGTCAGGGTATTGAGGTTGGTATATGTTCTAACGGCGCTGCTAATCCCGATTGTGGGGTTCAAGTTGCTGCTGTGAGAGACCCGCAGATCAGAATAACTGATCAGCAGCAGTAGCGCATCCGATCAATAGTGCGGCAACTCCTCACTCTATGATCGGAAGAAAAATCACACCAGCCTTCAGTATCTGTCCGTTTTATTCATCAGACAACATGTCAAACACAATGGCAGTAAAAACATCTGTTTTCATAAAACCATTGCCCCATGTTTCCCCCAGTTCAGCTAGCGGGTTTGCACTAATAACTTCTTCACGAGGCTGCGATGCCAGTGGCATCATGATAGCTTTCACTTCAACCAGCATTGAAAGATAAGCCTCGAGATCAGCCTTGCCTGACACTGGCCCGTGGCCTGGAATAACAACAGTATCATCATCAATCATAGATAGTGATGTTTCCGCAGCTCTTATAACGCCATCAAGGGTGCCACCACTACTTTGATCAATGAACGGAAAGAAACCGTTGAAAAAGGTATCACCCATGTGCAATACGTTCGCCTCGGTAAACATCACAATAGAGTCACCATCTGTGTGTGCCGTTGGAATGTGTATTACCTGTATCTGTAAACCATTAAAGTAAAAAGTGGCGTTATCACTGAAAGTTACCACTGGCAGCGCGTCATTTGCTGATGCAGGCACCTCTCGAAGAAACGCTTTAATGAACTGCTTTGTTGACATACGCTCTCTGACGTTTTCATGAGCCACAATCACAGCACCGGATGCACCAAAGTTCTCGTTACCACCGGTATGATCTCCATGCCAATGCGTGTTTACCACGTAGGAAACCGGTTTATCAGACAGCGCAGCGATTGCATTTGTGATCTTTTCACTCAATGGCGCAAATTGGTCATCTATGATGAATACACCATCGGCTCCAACCGACACACCGATATTTCCACCTGCACCGGCCAGCATATATACATTCTCTGCCAACTCCGTGGTCCGGATTTGAACATTACTCAGGTTTTGCTGAGCCACAACCGGCAGCGTTAGAAAAACTGCACCGGTGAACAGCCAACCAGCGAGAGACTTTTTTATATTCATCGACTTTCCTGACTTGAGGCATATTGGTTGATGGCACAACGCGCCACTAACCAGAGCGTAAAGATCCCGATCACTCAAAGGGCAATATCAGTAGAAAACTCGTTAAACAATCGGGTAATGTAGGCCATGCGTTGTTCTCTACTATGCTACCAGAGCTTTTAGAAACCGACAGCAATGGTTTAGCCCTTGATGGCTTCGCACAAGCGAGTCAAAGTGCTTCAAACTATAGTCAAATGATTTTAGCAGGCAAAAGCTATAGCAGCTGACGACCGAAAAACACCCAGTAGATTTTATCTTAACGAACGATTATAACCATGAACCTCAAACCAGCGCTTTTACCTCTGCTCACCCTATTGCCAATTGCTACCAGCCTGCCTGTAAGTGCTGCAGAAGTGACTGCCACTGAGTGGATTAAAATAAAGGGGGCAGATTTCATCATGGGTGACAGCACCGGAGACGACAATGAAAAGCCTACAACAGAAAGCGTTGAGGATTTTGAAATCATGCGCTTTGAAGTCACAAACAGTGACTTTGTAGATTTTGTTAGCAACACAGGCTACATCACAGATGTAGAACGTGGGAACAACGCTTTTGTTTGGACAAAACGGTGGCGCACCAACGCACACGCTAATTATAAAAAGCCACACGGATTGGATTCATCAATTACCGATTCCGGAGATCACCCAGTGATGCAGGTATCTGCCAGAGACGCTGAAAAGTATTGTGCCTATCTGGGTGCGCGTCTACCGACTGAAATAGAATGGGAGTACGCCGCACGCGGTAACGATGGACGCCGTTTCCCCTGGGGCAACCAGGTGCCCAGTCAAAAAAACCCCAAGCTTGCAAACTTCGGCACAGATCAATGCTGCGCCCCATCAGACAGTGACGGTTATTCCACCACTTCACCAGTGGGCTCGTATCCTGAAGGTGCATCACCGTTTGGTGTAGAAGATATGGCAGGTAACGTATGGGAATGGACAACAACACCGTTCCCGGGTGACTCAAAAGAACAAGTCATACGCGGCGGCGGCTGGGGCAACAACGCTTACTGTTTACGGGTGAGTTACCGACACGGAAATCCCCCGAATATAGGGCTGAATATGGTAGGTTTCCGCTGCGCACGATAATCGCTTCATCGGAGTCACCCGGATTTATAATCCCTCGACAGATCAGTACTCATCTATGAAATACATCCTGCAGCAGTGCTGCATCTTCACCATTGTTCTGTTGTTCGGTTGTTCTGCACCGACTGAACTGCCAGACAATGCACCGGAACACCATCGTAGCGATGGCACGTTTGTCAATACCAATAACCAGGCGATCGATAAACCACTCAGTGCACTGATCAAATGGCAGCGTGAATCTCCCGATGTCACACCTATTACATTACCTGCTGCCTATCCACAGTTAGAGTTGCTATTCAACCCGAATGCCGCACAGATAACGTGGATTGGGCATAGCACTTTTTTACTACAAGTTAACGGACTCAATATACTGACAGATCCTATCTTTTCAGACCGAGCCTCCCCGATAAGCTTTGCAGGCCCAAAACGCTCTACCCCGCCCGCACTCACGATTGAACAATTGCCGTCAATAGACATTGTATTAATCTCCCACAATCACTACGACCACCTCGACAAACGAACCATCAAAGCATTACATAGAAATCAACCTGACAAGCCTATCAGTTACTTCGTACCGCTGGGTCAGAAGGCCTGGTTCGACAAGCTCGGGATCGCCCAGGTGACAGAGCTTGACTGGTGGGATAACGCACAGATTAACAACATCACTATACATGCTGTTCCAGTGCAACACTGGAGTAGCCGAACCCCGTTTGATCGCAACACAGTCCTTTGGGCAGGCTTTGTAATTGACGCACCGCAACTGAGCACCCTGTTTGTCGGTGACAGTGGTTACTCCGATGACTTCAAGACCATCGCACAGAGGCTGGGTGGTGTAGATCTCGCGCTGGTGCCAATTGGTGCTTATGATCCGCGCTGGTTTATGAAAAGTGCTCACATGGATCCTGAGGAGGCATTGCAGGTAGTTCAGGATGTTGGTGCCACGCGCGCAATCGGGATGCATTGGGGCACCTTTGCATTAACTGACGAACCTATGGAGGAACCAGGTGCGCGCGCCGATGCCACCGGTGTTATCGAAACACCAGCTCCCGGGCAAACAATAATATTGAGTGGTGGCTAGTTGACGCCCTTAAAAAAACAGATGAAGTTTTGCTTTAGAATTTTCAAATCTGTTTCTGGAAAGGCGCCAGGTATAGTGAGTATCACTCGGGGATCTCTGCCACTAGTAAGCCCTATGCAGCGGTCCCGGATAGAACTTATAGCTTCTCAAATATATAGCCCTCAACCGTCTCTATCGTGCCTTTTTTCCATATACTGGCAAGCGCTTTCGAAAAAGCATGTGCAAATTTTTGGTTGTCAGCGAGAGTTCCGTAGACATCACTCATCTCAAGCCATTTAAGAGAGTTTTCTTTGGCCTGCCTCGCCTGCAAGGTTAAGCGTTCCCAGTGAGGGTCATTGGGCTCAATCACATTGCCTGATACGGTAGTTCCATAACAGTAGCGACACCATAGAGCACATTCGATGGCAAGTCCGTCAATTGATCTATTTTGTTCCAGCCGCGCTTGAATTGTCGGAAGAATAAACTTGGGTTGCCTGTTTAAGCCATCAAAGCACAGCCGCGGAATGGTATCTCCAACCGCCTCATTGGAAAAGCGCTCGACGATTGTTTGGTAGTAGTCATCAAAACTGACACCCGGTATCTCTTCAAGCGTGGGTATGATTTCACGGTATTCAATTTCGTTGAGGTACCCTGTCACCAGGGTATTTTTCATCGCATCGTGAACATAGTGGATATCCAACAGGCCCGCGAGATAGGCAATCGATGCGTGACCACCATTTAACATGCGTAACTTCATAAGCTCATACGGCGCTACGTCCTTAACAAATTCAACCCCAACTTTTTCAAGCGCAGGGCGACCGTTAGGAAAATTGTCTTCCAGCACCCATTGACGAAACGGCTCACACACTACTGGTGCCTTGTCTACAATCTCGAAGCTATCTTTAACGATACCTATTTCACGCTCACCTGTGGCGGGAGTAATGCAATCAACCATTGAATTGGGAAACGCGACATTGTTGTTGATCCACTCATGTAGCTCTGCACCATAATGTGCTGCCAAACCGAGTACCGCCTGCTTCGCCACATGTCCATTCTCTGGCAGGTTATCGCAACTCATTACGGTGAACGGCTCAATGCCAGCGGCTTTACGCTGTAACAGCGCGGCGATGATAATGCCAAACACTGTCTGCGGAGAATCCGGATTTTTCGCATCTGCCACAATAGCCGGGTCAGTCGTCTCGAAACCTCCAGATACTGCATCGACAAAATAGCCTCCCTCCGTAACAGTCAAAGACACGATACGAATGTCAGGTTTAGCCATTTCATCAATCAACAGCTGCGCGTCAACTTCCAGAAAATCTACCATTGACCCGCTGATCGTTGCGGTCAATTGCGCTGGCTCTAACTCGACCACAGTGGTCAGCCAGTCTTGCGACGAGAGCTTCTCACGCATGGTCTTATCGTATTGCGTAACACCCGCCCCGAGAATCGCCCAGTCGCGATCAACACCCATCTCAAACAGACGATGCATATAAATGCCCTGGTGCGCGCGGTGAAAATTGCCGACACCAACGTGAATAATGCCAGCGGTCAGATCACGTTGGCTATATGAAGGAGTTGAGACACTCTGCAAGTTTTGGCTCAAATTTGCCGCACGCAGTTTTATAGCCATTGACTGGAACCTATCCGCTTTCAACCCTCTGAGGGCAAGCTACCGAGGGGAAGTGTAAAGACAGTCTTTTTCTTAGTTCATCCTCTGCGGGTCGTCAACTAAACATACACTTCGCCAAATGGCCCTGCTACGGCAATCAAAAGACGAGTTATTCCAAATGGCCTGGCAGCCAACCACATGGCTTTTTTACCGAAAAAGTTGAGACTCGTCACACATGACCTGTGCTGCAGAGCCCTGGTTAAAGTTGTAAAAAAGCGACACCAGACTCCGTTATGCAACATGCTATTAGATTCAAGACTTTTGCATTCAAAATTGGCATAATTGCCTTTATTTCATTTTCAATAGCTTACAACAGATATCTCAACAAAGACTTATCATAGATGCCGAAGGAATGGCACAGCTGGATGCTTCACTGGTAATTCTCAGTACCTGCATAACCCTATTCACTGATTAACCAAGCTTTACCGATCCAGTCCGACCACCTCAAAACGGGCAACCAACGCGTTTCAAACTTCGGCTCCTCTGCTGTGTTTCAAAATAACGACAATAAAAGCCAAATGTGATTGATAAATTAGTATGTAAAAATGTTAGTATCCTATTTGATCGATTTTATGAACTGCATAGAATTGGCCATTCACTACTCAAT
>CAZQKJ010000113.1:0-9759 GCA_964593315.1 uncultured Granulosicoccaceae bacterium | reverse complement strand
TCTGGAGATAAAGTTAAATGCAGAACATTGTTGTTTGCGCATTGTACAAGTTCGTACGTCTGGGCAATTATGAGTCTTTACGAAAGCCGTTGCTCGATTTGATGTTAACGCATCGAGTTCGAGGTACATTGTTGCTTGCTACTGAGGGAATTAACGGCACCATTGCCGGGTCGCGTGACGGAGTCGATCAGGTTTTGACCTGGCTTCGTTCGGTGCCGGCACTGGCGGATCTGGAATGCAAAGAATCCTTAAGTGACGATCTGCCCTTTAAGCGTTCCCGAGTGAAACTCAAGAAAGAGATTGTCACTATGGGTGTTGAGGGTATTGATCCGCGTCATGTGAGCGGAACCTATGTTGATCCCAAAGACTGGAATACACTGATTTCAGACCCCGAAGTATTGGTCATTGATACGCGCAACAACTACGAATGTGAGGTCGGGACTTTCGAAGGTGCGTTGAACCCGCAGACAGACTCATTCAGAGAGTTTCCAGAATACGCTAAACAACATTTGGATAAAAAACAGCACACGAAAGTGGCCATGTTTTGTACCGGTGGAATTCGTTGTGAAAAATCAACTGCTTTTCTGCGGCAGCAGGGATTTGATGAGGTCTATCATTTAAAAGGCGGGATTCTTAAGTATCTGGAGCAGGTGCCAGAAGAGGAATCACTATGGCGTGGTGAGTGTTTTGTATTCGATGATCGAGTGACGGTTAATCATCAACTGGAACCCGGAACTTATGATCAGTGCCACGGTTGCAGAAGGCCCATCACCGAGCAGGATAAACTCAGTGATGACTATATCGCTGGTGCACAGTGCCCCCAATGCTGTGATGAAATCACGGACGAGCAGAGGACACGCTTTTTGGAGCGTGAAAAGCAAATGCAGCTGGCTCGCAGCAGAGGAGAACCACACATCGGTGAAGACGCCAGTGTGCTGCTAGCGAATAAACGCAAGATCAAGCAAGCGATGAAACCTGATACCGATGTAGATGAATAACCGGGTGGCGGGATTCGATTAGACAGACTGGTTTAGTTGACAGGGCACTAAAGTACTCAATGAATACTGTGTTACTGCTGAAATCTTATAGCGCTTGAAGAATTTTTCTCAATTAGTGCGTCAGGCTGTAAATCATATAATTAACCCCTAGCCTGTAAGCGGTAGACGTATAGGCTGATGCATACTCCTCCATATCAGCATGCTCCCAGGCATCACCGAGATCAACGTTCCAGTTGATCATCACCATCACTCGACCATCATCATCCAGAATAGCGCGCCATGCAGGTTCCTGTCTGGATGTGTTGCTTTCAATCACGGTTCCGGCCTTGCTCATGGGCCGCTCCCAGGTAGCACCATTGTTTAAACACAGTGCGCGTAAGCCTGGAATCTGCACAAACTGCTCGATGTCAAAGTGCACGTGAAAAATCTCATGACTTTTGGGCAGATCTACTGCTTCGCGGTCGGGAAATATTTTGCCCATCCATTCGAGAAACTTACTCCACTGATAACTACCGTGAAAATCATCGACCAGTAGAAAGCCACCCCTGAGGAGATATTCACGCAGTCGCACGGCCTCAGCATCGGTGAATGATGCAAAGCCGGCTTCAACCATGTAGAGCGCCGGATAGTCGAAGAGTGATTCGTCCATGACAGAGATACTTTGCGATTGTTTGTTGGTATCGATCCGGGTCATGCGGGTGATGGCGGAAATGAAGTGCGGATCTGAATCAGAGCAGTCGGCCTGCCAGTGCGGGAAGCCAACATAGTCTCCCAGTTCGTGAACCGCCACTGGATTGTCAGCGAACATAAGACGTGAAAAAGTGAATTCGTGCTGAGGCACCCGTGCCACGTTCTGCGGGCAAACGGGTCGTTGCGGAGCGACACAAATACCTTGCTGTGCCAGAGCTTGCGGTTGCACGCCAATCGTCAGGCAGGAGAAAGCCAGCGCTTTCAGTGCTTTGGAAGTAGCCAGGGGCGTAGCGGCTGGGCGTGACGGGTACTGGCGTCTTGTGAGTCGGGTTCTGATGGATTTCAATAGCACTGATTTAACCCGTGTATTTAGCAAAAAATGACTGCTGTAATGGTATGACTGTGGATAGGAAGTTTAGTGCCAAAACGCATAGATGGTGCGCAATCCTTCGGTCGCGTCACTGTGTCACAAATTGAGTTTTCAACGCGACTGTGAACCGCTTATCCGATTGGCAGAGAATCACGACTATGCTAAGTTAGAAAGAGGGTAAATAAGAAAATATTGTTCGAAGTTATTAGAACGAGTACACCCGTTACAGCTCGTTATAGTACATAAAATTGGAAGGTTTTTAAGTGGCAAAATTAGTTGGCAAAGTTAAGTGGTTTGATAACGCAAAAGGATACGGCTTTATCCTCAACGAAGATAACGAAGACGTTTTCGTGCATTATCGATCCATCATGGGTGACGGTTACAAGTCTCTCGGCGAAGGTGAAGAGGTAGAGTTCATCCAGACAAAAAGTGAAAAGGGTTGGCAGGCAGCTGAGGTAGAAAGACTCGGCGGTGGTCATGTTTCTGAAGATTCTGAATATGAGTACGAACAGGAACCGGAAGTACTCACAGACGAAGCCTAGTCGGGGTGAAGTAGTTTAAGCGTTAGCAGATTAGCAAGTGCCTGATCTGCTACGCTAAATCTTTTGGAATAATTCTAAAAATAGCAGTTAGTGACCAATTCCCGCGGTCGAATTTGGCATTTGAAACTACCGACATGATAAGGTAAGTACCGTATCACCATCTCCCATAACTCAGGTTTATAGTTGATGGGGGTGGGTTTGACTTTACGAGCTTACTAATCCCTCCTGACTTGTTCCAATGAAATGATATGAATCCTTTAAGAAAACTCAGCGCACATTTGTGCCTGACAGCCGCTCTAATTTTATCGCTGGCAGCTTGTGGTCATGAAGCGGTTCCTGTGTCAGTTCCGGAATTTTGGCAACAGACTTCTGTTGGGGGTAGTTTTGAAGTGACTCTTGACCCTCAGACTGATGAGAAAGTTGAGATGAACGAGTTTCTGGAGTGGGTAGTGACCGTGGCAACGCCGGATGGTGAGCCTGTAGCACCGGCGCGTATTACCGTCGGTGGCGGGATGCCTGCACATGGCCACGGGCTGCCATCACAGCCGAAGATCAGTGATCATCCGGAGGCTGGAAAGTATTTACTGAAAGGACTTAAATTCAGTATGAACGGTCAATGGGTTATTGAACTGGATATCCAGTCTGAATCGATCCGGGATACCGTCAAATTTGATATAGCGCTCGATTTTTAATCACAGCGTGCTGCTGCCATTGTAGTGGTTCGAGTGTGATCAACTGACTGTGTGAGCTGTCAGTAGTTGTGGTTTTTTGGCAGTACTTACTCGGTGGGAGCCGGGATCAAAGTTTTGGCGCAAGGCTGCACCCTGAAAAATCATGCAACGTGCATCACTTCGAGGTTCGCATAAGCCATGACCAACCACTTGCTACCGACCTCTTCAAAATTAACATAGACCCGTGCGTGTGATCCCTGGCCCTCATAGTCGGTGACGATACCCTCGCCAAATTTTGTGTGTTTAACACGTTGCCCGACTGTGAGACCGGTTTCGTTGTCTTCTCGCACAGCAGGACGGCGGCGTTCCGGCATAGGGCGACTGACATGCATTTTTGGCCTGACCTCCTGAAGGAACTCAGCCGGAATCTCGGAGATAAATTTGGATGCGGTGTTGAAGTGATCTCGTCCGTATAGCCTGCGGTGTTCAGCCATACTCAGGTAGAGTTTTCTTTCAGCCCGGGTGATGCCGACGTAACAGAGACGTCGCTCTTCCTCTACCTTGCCAGACTCTTCTACCGAGCGTTTGCTTGGGAAAAGTCCTTGTTCCATACCGGTGATGTACACCACAGGAAACTCCAGACCTTTCGCGGAGTGCAGAGTCATTAGCTGCACGCAGTCTTCCCATTCATCCCCCTGTTGTTCACCTGCCTCAAGGGCAGCATTGGACAGGAAAGCGTCCAGCTCGGTCATCTCCGGCATATCATCCGGGAGTGCTGGTGGATCCATCGCAGCGCCAACCAGTTCCTGCAGGTTTTCAACTCGTGCTTCACCTTTTTCAGTGCGATCTTTCTTATAGTGATCTAATAAGCCGCTATGCTGGATTACGTGGCTTATGGTTTTATCGAGAGACAGCTCTTCGGTGTCTTTGCGCAACTGCATAATCAGTTTCATAAATCCGCTAACTGCGGTAGCGGCGCGACCTTTCAATGCATTGGCTGTTAATATTTCTGCACAGGCATGCCAAAGCGATACGTTGGCATCCGACGCTACCTTTCTAATCTGGGACAGCGTTTTTTCACCGATGCCACGAGTAGGTTGATTAACCACTCGTTCAAACGATACATCGTCATCTGACAAACTGATTAGTCGCAGGTAGGCGAGCGCGTCTTTGATTTCCATACGCTCAAAGAATCTCAAGCCGCCGTAGACCCTGTAAGGTATGCCGCTTCTTATTAGTTCCTCTTCGATAGCACGTGATTGTGCGTTGGAACGATACAGTATGGCGTTTTCTGCTCGAGTACCACCATTGTGCAGATGCTCAAGGATTCGCTCTATGATAAAGCGCGCTTCATCGCCTTCGTTGTGGGCGCTGTAAAAGGTGATCAGATCGCCTTCGCCAATATCGGTCCAGAGATTTTTTCCCAGCCTGTCTGCGTTATTTTCAATGAGTGCATTGGCAGCGCCAAGTATATTACCGGTCGAGCGGTAGTTTCGTTCCAGTCTGATGATTTGGGTGCCGGGGAAGTTCTGTTGAAAGTTCAGAATGTTCTCAACTTTTGCACCGCGCCAACCGTAGATGGATTGATCGTCGTCTCCCACTGCGAAGACGTTACCTTGCTCCCCCGCCAGTAGTCTTAACCAGGCGTACTGAATAGCGTTGGTATCCTGAAACTCGTCGACCAGAAGGTGCTGAAATCGGGTCTGATAGTGTTGCAATAGCTCTTCGTTGTCTCGGAGTGTTTCAAGACTGCGTAGTAGAAGTTCCGCAAAATCAACTGCACCGGCCAGACCGCAGGCAGTTTCATAGGCCTGGTAGATGCGAATCATCTGCTGTTCGGTGGGATCGTCGTCATCGCGGATATGCTCCGGTCTCAAACCCTCGTCCTTTTTATTGTTGATGTACCACATCGCATTGCGCGGAGGCCAACGCGATTCATCGAGATCGAGGTTGCGAATGGTGCGCTGCACCATGCGGCGCTGATCCTCTGAATCCAGAATCTGGAACGTCTGCGGCAGGCCCGCCTCTTTCCAGTGCATACGCAGGAACCGGTGTGATAAGCCGTGGAAGGTGCCGACCCACATCGGACCGACCGATGTGCCCAGCAGTTGTTCCACACGTGCCCGCATTTCACCGGCAGCTTTGTTAGTGAATGTGACGGCCAGAATGCCGAACGGGGACACCTGTTCCACCTGGTTTAGCCAGGCGATTCGATGGGTCAGTACTCTTGTTTTGCCGCTACCGGCTCCTGCTTGAATTAAAAGCGGGCCCGGTTCGGCGGTCACGGCTTCGCGCTGTTCGGTATTAAGAGAGTCGAGTATGTGGGAGACATCCATCAGGCCATTTTATCAGATGATGCACGAGCCTGAATGGGAGATGACTGGGGTCTGTGTCGTTTTTAATGCACTGAGCCCAAAGAGCTGTGCCGGAGTGCCTATGTACAGAGCTCATGGCGTAGGCTGCAAAAAAATTGTGCCATTACTTGGAATGAGCCTGATGACGTGCGGGCTGGTCTGAGCGACGGATGTGGATCTTAATCAGAACGGGTTAACAAGAGAATAGAGGCTCGACCTTATCTTGATCTGATCACAGAACAAGGTGTTTGGGATTCGGCAGGCGGGTTTTTTATTGTTGTTTGGAGCGAACCGCTAACGGTGGCAATACACATTGACACCAAAATTGCGCAGTTCACAAGCCTTTACACAGTGAAAAGTGACACTTGGCGAGGTACTTGCGTCGGTAATTCGTTAAGTGGTGATTCTGTTGTGGATCCTCTGTGTCGGCTGGTGGAAATTATCGGCAAGCATGGCTTGGATAACCTTCGGATTTGGTTTACACGATATTTCAATCTTCTAAGTAGTTGAACGGAGGAGTGAAATAGCAAAATGTGAATCTGCTACAAACTGATGTTTCAAGGATTTTTAGTACCGGTCACTAACATGCTTAAGTGTTGCATGGTTTGCGGCGGTGCCAGATTCAAGACACCAGTAACACCGTTACGTCAGTGAGCGGTACCCATGTACTGTCTGACAGCTGGCTTTTTCAAATTTCTCAAATCGGAAACTGATGATGAATAAGAAGTTATTTAAACTCGCTGTGCTAGGCGCTTTTGCAAGCACTGCCAGCGTGGGTATCGCAAATGCAGCAGGTCTTGGTGACCTTATGCCAAACGCTAAGCCTGGTGAGTGTTTCGCCCGTGCTGTAGTTCCTGCTAAGTATCGCACTGAAACTTCCACAATTGTGATTAAGGAAGCAAGCGAGCAGCTGAAAATTATTCCTGCTAAGTACGAAACTGTAGAAGAGCGTGTACTGGTTAGCGAAGCTGGTAGTGAGCTTCGTGTAGTTCCTGCTACTTTCGGCACTGAATCTTCAACTTATGAAGTTTCACCTTCAAGCAGCCGTTGGGTAATGGGTACAGTGGGCAGCTCTGTTGGAGCTGACTCTGCACTGGTTGCTATGGCACGTGCTAGTGGTGCGGCAGTAGACAGCGCACGCGCTGGCTCTTGCTTCGCTGAGCACTTCGAAGCTCCTACTTACAAGTCGGTTACAGAGCGTGTTCTTGTTTCTGAAGCTTCAGAAAAGATCAATCTTGTTCCTGCTAAGTATGAGTGGGTTGAGCAACGTGTAATGGTTTCTCCTGCTGCACGTAAGCTGGTTGAAGTTCCTGCACAGTACGAGCAGCAATCTCAGCGTGTAATGGTTGAAGAAGCTAAGACTGTATGGAAAGAAGGCCGTGGCGCGATCGAAAAGATTGACAACGGTACTGGCAACGTAATGTGTCTGGTTGAAATCCCTGCAGTATTCAAGACAATCAGCAAGCGTGTTGTTAAGACTCCTGCAACTACTCGTGTAGTTGAAGAGCCAGCTCGTTACGAGACTATCCGTGTTCGCAAATTGGTTGCTGACGCTACAGAAACTCGTGTAGCAGTCCCTGCTAAGTACGACACTGTAACTAAGCGCATCATGGAAACTGGTGGAGCTCACAACTGGCAAGCTAAAGGTGCTCGTGGCAACTTCGGCAAGCCAACTGGTAACGTAATCTGCCTTCAGGAAACTCCTGCTAAAATGGCAAGCGTTAGCCGTCAGGTAGTTAAGACTCCAGCTTCTGTACGTCGCGTTGAAATCCCTGCGAAGTACGAGACTAAGCGTGTTCGCAGACTGGTTGAAGATGCAAAAGAATTGCGTACAGCTATCCCTGCAGTTACTGACACTGTAACCAAGCGTATTAAAGTTTCTGACGAGCGCATGGAATGGCAATCAGTTATCTGTGAAGTTGAAACTCCTGCAAGTTCACGTTCTTCTTCTAGCTCAAGCTCTTACGGTACTGTAGGTTCTTCTGCTTCAATGATGAAAGACGTTCAGCGTGCTCTTCGCTCTGCTGGTTTCAACCCAGGACCAATCGACGGTATTTATGGCCGTCAGACTATGAGTGCTCTTAAGAGCTTCCAAAGCTCTCGTGGTCTTTCAACTAATGGTCTGACTACTGAGTCGCTTAAGCGATTGGGTGTACAGCGCTAATCAGTCCAACTGATTTGTTAGTTGTAGAGGGCCGCTTTTTAGCGGCCCTTTTTTTATTCTGTCTGAACTTATAATAATGCAGGCAATCGATGTCTGCTTCGCTGGTAGTTACCGAGTCCCTAATTCAAGTGGCACACTGGGTGCTACTACTGTATGTCCGGGTGATTTTGCATCCGATAAAACAGGTATACAGTTATGCACACGGTAACCAGCACACGTGTACGTAGTATTTTGCCCCGCACAGTCTTCTTAAGCGCATTCGCGCTTGGTGTCCTGGCAAGTGCAACGGCATCTGGTGATCCATCACTTCCGCCGTATACCTACAATTTTGATTCAGTCGCGCCGGATTCATCAGAATCTGAAGCACCACAACTGGGTGCTGCTCTTGGCACTGTGACTGATCCTGTGCAGCGCGTGATTCACTCTGTCGTGTCAGTAGAGGTTAATACCCTCGAAGGTGCACGCACAGAATCGACATTCGGTGCTGTCAGATCCGGGTCTGGTGTGGTACTGGATGCCAACGGGCTAATTGCGACAGTAGGCTACATCGTGGCAGAAGCCGACACTGTCAAAGTCACATTCGCCAATGGCATTACGGATGACGCTGAAGTGGTTGCCTATGATGACAGCATCGGTGTCGGGTTGTTACGCACAAAAAATTTCCGATCAACCATTGCAATCGAGCTGGGTGATTCTTCCGACATTGAGAAAAATCAAAAAGTGCTGGTTTTACCAGCATCCGGAGAACAGGGTGCCAGGGCCGTCTCGGTAGGTAAGATCAAGCCTTTCACTGCTGGATGGGAATATGTACTTAATGATGCCATTCATACTTATCCGCCAAGTGCAGAGTTTAGTGGTGCCGCACTGTTATCTGATAAGGCGAGATTACTGGGTATCGGATCACTGGTATCAATCGATATAGATATTGATCCTAAGGTTCGGGTACCGGGCAACATATTTGTACCTATCGATACACTCAAAAACGTTATGGGTGAATTGTTGACCAAAGGCCGTAGTGATTCCTCTGTCAAGCCCTGGATTGGAGTTGAAACAAAAAACACCAAGGAGGGCATACAAGTAGGCTCGGTGTATGAAGACGGACCTGCCGCTAAGGCTGGTATAAAAACCGGAGATAAAATTGTCGCGGTTGATCAGAAGCAAGTGATCAAGGTTGCCGATCTATACGCACGCTTATGGACCGATAGTGAGCCGGGTGACAAAATTCATTTACTGGTGCTGCGTGATCAGCAGTATGCCAATGTCCCGGTGGAAACAGTGGATCGATACGAATGGTTAAACCTTCGCGGTGATGAGTTAGAAGACTCGGAAACTAAACTCACAGAAATGTCCGAGTAGAAGCGTTTTATGCTTTATACCTTTGTGAATTCGTTGATGCTGATTGCAACACTGTCCCTGTTATCAGTGTCTGCGTGGCAGATAAAATCAGTAGTGAGAGAAAGTGAGTCAGTTCTCAGTGCACGTATCATCGGTTTTTTATTTGTGACCCTTGGTATTGCAATGGCTGTTGCCATCTATTGTCTGATCGGGCTTGTGAGCTCACAGTCTGCGGCGGTCTTCTTTCTCGCACTGATAGGTTCAGCTTCATTGTGTTTGTGCAGTATTTTGCTCGGACAGTGCATAGGGCTAATAGCTAACGTGGCCCGTGACGATCAATCTCTAATGACTGATTCTGTAACCGGTATCTATAATCGTCGCTATTGCGAGACGCGAGTGGAAGAAGAAGTAGCTCGCTCCAAACGTTACAGTGCACCTCTAACAGTGCTCGCGGTTGGGTTAACAAACTTCCACAAGTTTAATGAGGTGTATGGCTTTCAGTACGGCGATCATCTTTTGCGAATCGTCGCAAAGGAAATTGGAGATTGTCTTAGGGATACCGATATCGTGACGCGCTATGATAATGATAGATATGTTTTGATACTAACCGATACGCCCGAGAGCAATATTAGACC
>CAZQKJ010000112.1:0-9771 GCA_964593315.1 uncultured Granulosicoccaceae bacterium | reverse complement strand
GATTAAGACATTGCAGGGATTCACACTGTCATCTGGTATCGGGGAAATACCCAACATAGAAAAGTTTCTTGGCGTTGAGCGCTTAACCAGAAATCCATTGTGTCTGGCAAGTCAGTCGTGCAAAGCTGCTTATTCATGGGGGCACAAGCCTTACAGCAAAAAAGCCGCAAGACTGGCTAAGTTATTCAGTCTGCCCCATGTGAGAGTTGAAGATGGTTTTGTTTGTTCTTTTGGTAACCGTCGACAGAACAAGTACTCTTTGGTGATCGACCCGCAAGGCATCTACTACGATGCCACTACCCCTTCGCGTCTTGAGAATATTCTCAACGGTTTGGAATCAGACTCGTGCCGCCTTGATGACCCTGTGTTAATTGCTGAGGCTGAGGAGCTGATGCAGAAACTGATTGAATGCAATATCAGTAAGTACAACACCATAGGTGAATCTGCATTTTCAGCCAACGATGAATCGGAATTTGTTTTAGTCATTGATCAAACCAGTGGTGATCAGTCTGTGCACTTTGGTGGCATGCAGGCGGACGATTTTGTCAGTATGTTGCAGTATGCGCTGACCAATAATGACCCTGCGAATGTTTTGGTGAAGGTGCATCCAGATGTGCTGGAAGGCCGGAAAAAAGGATATTTATCCGAACAGGCCAGAGCCGCTGGTGTACGACTGATCAGTGGAGATATTCCTGCTCACAAGCTTGCCTTATGCAGGCGGGCCTATGTAGGTACATCCCTTTATGGTTTTGAATTGTTGATGCGTGGTGTGGAAGTGGTGTGCTTCGGGCAGCCGTTCTATGCCGGTTGGGGTTTGACTAAAGATCAAAAACCGATAAGCAGACGCCAGAAGAAGCGTAGTTTGACTGAGATGTTCATTGCCGCCTATCTGTTATATCCCAAGTACATTGACCCGGTCACTGGCATGGATTCAACTCTGGTTGAAACCATCGATCACATTATGGAGCAGCGACGCCAATACAACAGAGTTGGTGATGACTATCGTCTTCTAGGTATTACTCCCTGGAAGCGCGGCTATATCGATCGCTATGCGATGACATCAGAGTTTAAGCACCAACATATCAAGCTCAAACAACTACAGGAGTGGTCTGCCAGTGCATCTAACGATCAACCCTCTGTGATGGTGTGGGGTCGTGGAACGGAGTCAAGCCCTGCGGAGCAAGCACTGGATAAATGTAAGGTCGCACGTATAGAAGATGGATTTGTACGCTCGGTAGGTCTCGGTAGTAACTTCACCGCGCCGCGCTCACTCATTGTTGACGACCTTGGAATCTATTTTGATGCGACCCAACCGTCACGCCTTGAGTACCTTTTGGAAAATCGTGACTGCAGTGATCTGGAGCTGCAGCGTGCAGAATCGGTTATTCAGATGCTGCTTCAAAATCGTATCAGTAAATATACTGCCACGGAAAATAATGAAACAGACACGTCTTTCTATCAGGGAAAATCAGTACATCTGGTGGTCGGGCAGGTGCAAGGCGATGCGTCGTTACGCTATGGCGCTGAGGATATCAACAGCAACTTCAGGTTACTGGAAAAAGTCAGGCAGGAAAACCCGGATGCAGTGATTGTGTACAAACCGCATCCAGATGTGGTCAGTGGAAATCGTTCCGACGGAATCGACAATTATCACGATATAAATCCATTTTGCGATCACGTCGAAACCGAGCTTTCGATAGAGGTCACATTTAGTCAGTGCGACATTGTTCACACAATGACCTCACTTGCGGGGCTTGAAGCGCTACTTTGCGGCAAACAGGTCGTTACATATGGAAAGCCTTTCTATGCTGGCTGGGGTTTGACGACTGACCTTTGCTTTTTTGAAAGGCGCACCCGCAAGCGCACTTTGGCTGAGCTGGTATTCATTAGTTATATCGAGTATCCGGGATATCTGGATATCGAATCTGGTGAGTTTACCAGTGTAGAGAAAACGATTGCTGCTCTAGTAGAGGAGCGTCGGCAGTGTAACGGGTCGATCACTGCCACAGGACTAAAAAAATACGCGAACATCGTTCGCAATATAAGAAAAGGTCTTACTTATGCCGCGTAATATATTGATGCTCCAGGGGCCAGTGGGACCATTCTTTAAGAAGTTTGCGCGGCAGCTCGAAAATCGTGGACACAACGTTCTCAAGGTCAATTTGAACGGTGGTGATCTCTATTATTATCATACTGGCAAGTACCTTAATTTTACTTCCAAGGCGTCCGTTTGGTCGTCCTGGATAGAAAGCGTCATGGTTGGTCGCAGGATAGATCGTATCTATCTTTTTGGTGATTGCCGACGTTATCATCGACAGGCTATCGAGATCGCTCGCAGACTTGATATTGATGTCTACGTTTTCGAGGAAGGTTATGTTCGCCCTAACTACGTTACCCTTGAAAAAGATGGAGTGAATGGTTTCACGAGTGCCTGTGAAAAAGAAGGGATTCACGAGCGTTTACAGGCAACTGATGTTAATGCCGATGATCTGCCATCGGAGTCGGTCAGCAATGTTTTTAGCAATGCAGCAAGACACTGTGTGCAATACTACATTGCAGCCTCGGTGCTAAGCTCGCATTTTAAAGAATACGAGCATCACAGAAGCCTGAATATACTCACCGAGGGTCTTTATTGGGCGCGATCCGGACTCAGAAAACTCGCCTATCGCTTTACCGAAGAAGAGGTCGGTCAGAAAATCCTGAGTGGTGAAGAAAAGTACTTTCTGTTACCTCTGCAAGTGCACAGTGATATGCAGGTCAGGCAGCATTCTGAATTTTCTTCGATTGAAAAGTATCTCGAGCACGTGATCAGTTCATTCTCAAAGTGTGGAAGAGATGACTGTTCTCTGGTGGTGAAACACCATCCTTATGATCGTGGATATAAAAACTACAGTTCAGTGATCAAGAAGATGGCACTGGTGTATGGTCTTGAGAACAGACTGCACTATGTCCACGATACTGATCTTCCTAGTTTGCTTCAAAATGCTGAAGGCTCTGTTCTGATTAACAGCACGGTCGGGATCTCATCGCTTTATCACGATACCCCGGTAAAGGCATTGGGTGAGGCTATCTACGATATTGAAGGATTGACTTTTCAGGGTTCACTGGATGCATTCTGGAACAATCAAGGGGTTGTCGACAGAGATTTATTTGCGCGTTTTCGCCGCTACCTGATTGATAAAACCCAGGTCAATGGCAGCTTGTATACAAACCTTGCGAATGCTGGTGAGTCTGGATTGAATTGGCCAGCGGCACTTGCTGAAGAGCATTTCAGTGACGTGACTGTGCAAAAGCCTGCGGGAGATTCCTGCAGCATTATTGATCTTGAAGAACGCAAAAAGCGAAGTGAAGAACCAGCAGGCCAGGTGGAAATCGAATCACCAGCTGCCGGAAAAGTCGCAATGTAGCTGGCACTATGCCCGAGATACCCGGGCATAGCTGGAGTCAGCTACTTAAAGTAGACTGGATGTACTTCGCCAGACTCAATCTTACCGCGCCAGGTTGCAGGTCCTGTTTGATGTACCGCCTCTCCATTGCTGTCAACTGCTACAGTCACGGGCATATCTTTTACTACAAACTCGTGTATCGCCTCCATGCCAAGCTCTTCAAACGCAATGATACGTGCTGAAGTAATGGCTCGCGATACAAGATAGGCCGCACCGCCGACTGCCATCAGATAAACTGACTTGTGTTTCTTGATTGCCTCTATTCCAGCCGGTCCACGTTCTGCCTTGCCCACCATGCCCAGAATACCGGTTTGTTCCAGCATCATGTCGGTAAATTTATCCATTCGGGTGGCGGTAGTAGGGCCTGCTGGTCCCACCGCCTCATCGCGAACAGCATCAACTGGTCCAACGTAGTAGATGAGCTTTCCGCTTAAGTCGACGGGTAGTTTTTCACCCCGTTCGAGTATTTCTTTGATGCGCTTGTGTGCGGCATCACGACCAGTCAGCAGAGTGCCGCTTAACAGCAGGGTTTCACCTGGCTTGAAGCTCTGAGTTTCTTCTGCAGTTAATGTATCCAGGTTTATATTGCGTGCGTTGGGGCCTACGTCCCAGGTAATTTGCGGCCAGTCGTCGAGTGAGGGTGGTGTTTGTAATGCCGCACCGGAACCATCGAGTACAAAGTGTGCGTGTCGCGTGGCAGCACAATTTGGAATCATAGTGACTGGCAGGGAGGCAGCATGGGTTGGGTGATCTGCAATTTTTACATCGATCACGGTGGTTAAACCGCCAAGACCCTGAGCGCCGATACCCAATGCATTGACCTTTTCAAAGATTTCGAGGCGTAGTTCTTCGGTCCGATTTGACGGGCCTCGATCTTTGAGTTCCTGAATATCAACCGCTTCCATCAGAACCTGTTTTGCAAGCACTGCAGACTTTTCTGCTGTACCACCAATACCGATACCGAGCATGCCTGGCGGACACCAGCCGGCACCCATCGTCGGCACGGTTTTGACAACCCAGTCTACGATGCTGTCACTCGGATTGAGCATTGCCATTTTGGATTTGTTTTCTGATCCACCTCCTTTTGCTGCGAGATCAACCTCGATTTTATTGCCTTCGACGACCTCCATGTGTATCACGGCCGGAGTATTATCCTGGGTATTGCGGCGTGCGCCGGCCGGGTCCGCAAGAATAGAGGCGCGGAGTTTGTTGTCCGGGTGCAGGTAGGCGCGTTTGACGCCTTCATTGATCATGTCTGTCGGGCTCATTGTGGCTCCCTGCCACTCGACATCCATGCCTATTTTGACAAAAACGGTGACTATCCCGGTATCCTGACAAATCGGACGATGGCCCTCGGCGCACAATCGGGAGTTAATGAGTATTTGTGCCATTGCATCTTTTGCGGGCTTTGACTCTTCCCTTTCGTAGGCTGCATGCACGGCATCGACAAAGTCTTTTGGGTGATAATAAGAGATGAACTGCAGCGCATCGGCAACACTTTCAATCAGATGGTCTTGGTGGATTCTGGACATTTACAGGTTTCGCAGTGTTAGATACCGATAATATAGCCTGAGTTGGAGGCGTTGGCACCCATGAAATCGCTAAGGTGAAGTGAGAGAGGCAACAGGAGAGCGGGAACTGAAAGTGAAAAAATGGCCGTGGACTCTCTCACGATTATCGTAGCCTGGCTTGACTCACTTATCTCCTTATGGATAAATGACCGCCAGAAACGCGCAGACTGTGGCGGGCTGTTCTCTGAATAAGCCTCACGGACTTACGTTTTATACGCAATTGCAGCCGGAGAGGCTGCTGATAGGTTTGCCGGAATTGTATGAGATTCTAGTGTGATGTTATTACTTCAAGTGACAATACCCGCAGCATCTGTGTCTGGCTGGCGAAGCTCAATCGCCGCTATGCACCCTGTCACTTACCTATCGCATCCTGAAACCTATGAGCCAATCTGCATCCCACCTGATCGTTAAACGCCAAGTACTTGTTCGTGACATTCTTGCCGATCTCGAGACCCCTCTCTCCACTTATCTGAAAGTCGCTAATAGCAGTGGAACCTACCTGTTCGAGTCAGTTACAGGGGGAGATACCTGGGGCAGGTATTCAATCATTGGTCTGCCCTGTCGAGATATCGTAAAGTTTTTTGGAAACACGCTAACGGTAGAGCGCGATGGCGAAGTGCTCCGAACCGAAACCATTGATGACCCTCTTGACTGGGTAGAGAATTACCACGCGTCTTTTGCCTGCGAAGAACTTACCGGGCTGGATGCAAAGTTGCGTTTTACCGGTGGTCTGGTGGGTTATTTTGGTTATGAGACCATCAACTACATTGAGCCGGAGATTTTTAAAGACTCATTAGATGATCCATTAGCGACACCGGATATCTTGCTAATGGTATCTGAAGAGGTGGTGGTATTCGATAACCTTAACGCAACAGCCAAGGTGTTAGTGCACGTTGATCCCGATGATTCAAACGCTGAACAAAAAGGGTTGAGTCGGCTGGATGAAATTGAAAAATTATTGCGTAAGCCTGCGCCTGAATTGCCCAAAACAAAGCCGGCGTTGGTTGATGAAAAGAGCTTTGTATCCGGCTTGGGGCAAAACAGATTTATGTCATCGGTTGAGCAGATCCGAGACTACATTGCCGCTGGCGACTGCATGCAGGTGGTGCTGGCGCAACGCATGTCAGCAGATTTTGACGCACACCCGCTAGACCTGTACCGCGCGCTGCGGATGCTGAATCCGTCTCCCTATATGTACTACCTTGATCTGGGTAACTATCAGATTGTCGGTTCTTCACCGGAAATTCTGGTCCGCCTTGAAGATGATAACGTCACAGTCCGCCCGATTGCAGGTACCCGCCCACGCGGCAAGACAGAAGCAGAGGATCTGGCACATGAGCAAAGTCTTCTGGCTGACCCCAAAGAACTTGCCGAGCATCTGATGTTGATAGATCTGGGTCGCAACGATGCAGGCCGGGTAGCTGAGATCGGCACCGTCAAGCTAACTGAAAAGATGACAATTGAACGCTATTCGCATGTGATGCATATCGTCTCCAATGTCACGGGTGTTTTGAAAAAAGGTTTGAGTGCTATTGATGTGTTGCGCGCAACCTTTCCAGCCGGGACGGTTAGCGGTGCGCCCAAGATCCGTGCGATGGAAATCATTAACGAACTTGAACCGGTAAAACGCGGGATTTATTCCGGTGCAGTGGGTTATCTATCGTTTAACGGCAACATGGACACCGCAATAGCGATACGCACAGCAGTGATAAAGGATGGCAAGCTGCATATTCAAGCGGGTGCCGGAGTGGTCTATGACTCTGTACCTCAAAGCGAGTGGGATGAAACGCTGAACAAGGCGCGAGTGGTGTTTCGCGCTGCGGCGCTGGCATCTCATGGTCTTGATAATTTACCGCAAAGCGGAGGTAATCAATAATGTTACTGATGCTCGATAACTACGACTCCTTTACCTTCAATTTGGTGCAGTACTTTGGTGAGCTGGGTCAGGATGTTCAGGTACTGCGAAATAATCAGCAACCAGCACAAGATGTTATTGATCTTGCACCAGACTATGTTGTTGTATCTCCCGGGCCCTGCACACCCAAAGAGGCAGGCATATCAGTGGATTTGATAAAGCTGTGTGCGGGTAAAATACCGGTGCTCGGAGTCTGTCTTGGTCACCAGTGCATCGCTGCGGCGTTTGGTGGAAAAATCATTCGTGCCGGATCAATCATGCATGGTAAAACATCACCCGTGTATCATAACAGTCAGGGTGTTTTTGCCGATTTGCCAAATCCGGTTACGGTCACTCGGTATCACTCTCTGGTGATAGAAAAGGAAAGTCTGCCGGCGTGTTTTGAGGTAACCGCATGGACTCAAACGGATACCGGAGATACAGAAGAAATCATGGGCATCAGACACCGCACTTTATCGGTTGAAGGTGTACAGTTTCACCCGGAATCAATACTGACTGATAATGGTCATGATATGTTGCAGAAGTTTCTCCACAACTCAAAGAACAATTCGCAGGACACTAAGTCATGAGTGAATCAATCAACATCCAACAGGCGATTGCACGGGTAGCTGATGGTGACTCACTGACCGGTGATGAAATGGTGCATACAATGCGGCAGATCATGTCCGGTGAGTGTACCGATGCGCAGATTGGTGGTTTACTGGTGGGTCTCCGATCCAAAGGTGAAACTGTTGAAGAAGTAGCTGCTGCTGCCACCGTTATGCGTGAGCTTGCCAGTGGTGTTTCCTGTGAGAGTACCGATCTAATGGATATAGTCGGTACCGGTGGTGACGGTATCAGTACCTTTAACGTCTCTACTTGTAGCGCATTGGTGGCGTCTGCTGCGGGTATCAAAATAGCGAAGCATGGTAACCGCGCGGTATCGAGTAGTTCGGGAGCCGCTGATGTACTGGAGGCAGCCGGTGTCAATATTGACCTTAATGCAGAGCAAGTCGCCAAGTGTGTTGATACAGTGGGCCTCGGTTTTATGTTTGCGCCCAAGCATCATGGTGCAATGCGGCATGCTATTGGCCCGCGTAAGGATCTTGGTATGCGAACCATTTTTAATGTGCTTGGCCCGTTAACCAATCCTGCGTCTGCACCACGACAACTGATGGGAGTCTACAGTGATCATCTTGTACTGCCGATGGCAGAGGTGCTTGGCAAACTGGGTAGTGAACGTGCGATGGTCGTACATGCTGAAGACGGTATGGATGAAATTAGTATTGGTGCCGCCACAACGGTAGCGGAGCTTAAAGACGGCAAGGTAACCAGCTCTGTAATCGATCCCTCAATGTTTGCTATGGACAAGGCAGATGTCAGTGCGATTCAGGTGGGTAGTGCAGCAGAGAGTCTTGAAATGGTAAAGCAGGTGCTCGGCAATAAAGCAGGACCGGCGCGCGATATCGTTGCACTGAACTCTGGCGCCGCCATTTATATCGCCGGTTTGGCTGAGACTCACCAGGATGGTGTTAAAGCAGCGCTTGGCATCATTGCCGATGGCAGTGCCGCGAAAAAACTTGAAGATCTCGTCGCCTGCAGTGTGGCTTGTTAAATTTGAACTCGACCGACCAGTAACCCCAGACTATGCCTCAAGATACCCCGGATATTTTAAAGAAAATACTTGCACGCAAAGTGGAAGAGATAACCGAGGCTTGTGAGAATAAAAGCTTGCGTCAAGTTTCTGAACTTGCAGCGATGGCGTCAGCACCTCGCGGTTTTATCAATGCCCTGAATCAGCGGGTCGATGCAGGGCAGCCTGCAATCATTGCCGAAATAAAAAAGGCATCCCCCAGCAAAGGTGTAATCCGGGAGGATTTTAATCCTGCAGAAATAGCGAGCAGCTACAGTGATGGTGGTGCGGCCTGTCTGTCAGTGCTGACTGACCGGGATTTTTTTCAGGGTGACCCTGAGTACTTGCAGCAAGCTCGCAATGCTTGCGCACTGCCGGTTATTCGCAAAGATTTCATAATCGATGAGTATCAGGTGTACGAAGCGCGAGCGATGGGGGCTGACTGTATATTACTGATTGTGGCGGCGCTGGGAGATGCGCAAATGGCAGAGCTCAATGGATTGGCAAATCATCTTGAAATGGATGTGCTCATAGAAGCACACGATGCAGAAGAGCTGTCCCGTGCTTTGATGTTGTCACCGTCTCTGGTAGGCATCAATAATCGTGATTTGCGTTCGTTTGACGTTTCACTTTCAACAACGCTTGATCTCTTGGATCAGATTCCAGATGATTGCCTGGTGGTGACCGAGAGCGGAATACTCACCACTGATGACGTTGAATTGATGCGCAAGCACAATGTGAACGCTTTTCTGGTCGGGGAGGCTTTTATGCGTGCAGATAACCCCGGTGAGAAAATGCAGCAGTTGTTTTTTTGACTGATCTTTCAGTTAAACAGATGTGCGCTGCTTAACGTCATACTTTAATAAGCTTGCTATCAGTAAAGACAAAAAAAAGTCACCCGCCAAATGGTGGGTGACTTTCCTGATACCTTGCTGAATAAGTTACTACTGTAACCGGCTTTAACGCGTACCGTAGATAACCATGGTCTTGCCGCGGGCGTGGATCAGGCCGCGATCTTCCAGATCTTTAAGTACTCGTCCCACCATTTCGCGTGAGCAACCTACGATGCGTGCAATTTCCTGTCTGGTGATGCGAATCTGCATACCATCCGGGTGAGTGATGGAGTCAGGTTGCTTTGCAAGATCAAGTAGCGTTGAAGCCACTCGCCCGGTGACATCCAGGAATGCGAGATCACGAACCTTGGTGCTGGTCTTGCGCAGACGTGCT
>CAZQKJ010000111.1:0-9791 GCA_964593315.1 uncultured Granulosicoccaceae bacterium | reverse complement strand
CCTGTACGCCCGCCCATTGGCCGATGGTGGCAAGCAGTCCTATGCTTACCAGCATTATCAATCCAGTCAGATCGGGTGTTTCCCAAAGCCATATTAATGGAATGCCTGCCAGAACTCCGATCAACACAGATTGATACAAGAGGAGTGTGGCGGTGGAGTCAGTCTGCGACAGCTTCCTGACTGAAATGACTGCAACAGCGGCACCGGTTGCTGCCAGTAGTGGTATCAGCGTATAAACATTGAGAAGTCCGTCGAGCCCGGGTCGTATCACAATCACAACGCCGATGAAGCCGATAACAATAGTCAATATTCTATGCGGTCCAACAGACTCCTTCAGAAAAACCGCTGCCAACAGGGCTGCAATAAAAACCTGGGCAAATCCAATGGTAATTGCAACGGTCAAAGGCAGCACTGCAACGGCCCAGATGCCGCAGGATAACGCGGTAAATGCTCCGGCCAATCGAATGCTGTGAGTTATCGGGTGGCTTGTTTTTACACTTGCGGGAAACGATTGTGTGATCGACGGCAGGGACGATAGAAAAACGATGACCTGCCTGAAGAAAAGGATTTGTAATATGTGATATTCGACAACCGCGATCTTTGCCAATGCGGCGGCTGCGGCGAACATGGCGGTCGCGATCAGCGCCCGGAATATGCCCTTTGTATTGCTTGATGTCAGGGGCACTGGACTGTTGTTTGTCATCGGGATTGAGTCGCGATGTTGTCAGTTGTGTGTTTGCACTATAGCTATATAAAAGGAGGAGTATTGGCTGGTATCACTCGCTCGGTATTTCCGGCGTCAAGTGTTGTGGCAGAGTGCGTCCCTCTTTTTTAAGTTCTTCTTCATCGTAGAAGCCAATTAAGATACCGGGTGGCTCTTTGCCGTCGGTCATTTTCTCGACACTATCAGCGCTGCGAGTGATGCGGTTGTGGTGCCTGCGACTCCATTCATAATGACACTCTTTAAGGCGGCTTAAGTGTTCTGTGAAGGCAGGATCTGTGGCCAGGTCTTGCAGTTCATCTGGATCAGTTTGCAGATCAAAAAGCATTGGTCGCATTTTCTCTACATGGATGTATTTGTATCGGCCATCAAAAACCATCGCGAGTCTTGCGTCACTCTGATCAACGCCTACTTCGCGCCTGGCATCGCGTGTGGAGTAGTCGTATTCCGAAATGCAGTAGTCTCTCCATTGATGTGCTTTGCCATGTAGCAGTGGTGTAAGCGACAAGCCTTCCATGATATGTGGTTTGTGACTGCCGCCGAATAGCTCAATAAAGGTGGGTGCGAGGTCGATGCCTTCAATGAGTGCATCTGATTGCGTGCCCCGTGTAGGGTCTGCTTCCGGGCGCGGGTCGTATACGATCATCGGTACCCTTGCTGATGAATCGTGGAACAGATCTTTCTCACCCATCCAGTGATCCCCCATGTTATCTCCATGGTCGGAGCAAAATACGATCATGGTGTCGTGCATGCGACCGCTGTCTTTAAGATAGGTGAGTAAGCGGCCCATCTGATCATCGAGCTCTTTGATTAGGCCCATGTACACGGGTGCGACGATATCTCGCACCTCGTCACGTGAAAATGACTGGCTGACTCGCATGTTCATCCATGCCTGCATCAAAGGATGATCAGACTGGCGCTCCGCTTCTGATCGGTTCACCGGCGGGACATCAGCGGCATTGTACATATCGTTATATGGTGCTGGTACCAGGTATGGCCAGTGAGGTTTTATGTAACTTAAATGGCAAAGCCAGGGCTGATCTTTAGTGCTTTGCTCTTCAATGTACTCGATACCTCGAGTGGTGAGCCAGGCTGTCTCTGAATGCTCTTTGGGAACCCGTGCGGCATAGGGTGCGTTTTCAAGCAACCAGCCAGAGCGCAGTTCGCCATCCGGGCCTATCGCGGTGTTGGCCCATTCTTCCCAGGGGTTTTCGCCGTGCATACCGTGTTCACGGAGGTACTGATCGTAGTCTTCCCCGCAGCGATTCGGATAGATAGTCGGGTTGGTACCGTCGTCTCGGACGAAGACATCGAATCCACATTCACTGACCAGTGCGCCAATGGTGCTCTCGGGTTCTATGCCGAGGCGCTGCATGCCTTCAAGATCCGGTGTCATGTGGGTTTTACCGACCAGTGAGCACTTAACATCGAGTTCCCGCAGATGATCGCCCAGAGTGGGTTCCCCGACACGAAGCGGAAAACCGTTCCAGGTAGAACCGTGACTGCGCACGTAGCGCCCGGTATAGAAACTCATGCGGCTGGGACCACAAATGGGTGACTGCACATAGGCGCGGTTGAATTGCAGGCTGCGGGAGGCGAGTTCATCTATGTTGGGTGTGGCGATATGCGACGCACCATAGCAGCTGAGATAGTCCCAACGGAGTTGATCAGCCATGATCCACAGTACGTTCAAGTAAGAGCCCCAGTGGTAGTGGTGGGCATTCTATTTCTGATCACATGAACCACCATAAATGTAATAGCGGCTATAACGGCTGGTAGGTGGATTTCAACGGGTTTGAATAATATCAATATCGCGAGTGCCAGCCGGATAAAGATTTCAATTCCGGTGAGCTGTTTTCTATCAAACGCGGCCAATGCACTGGCAATCAAATAGAGTGCGATGATCAATCTGAGCAGCAACCACAGCAGGGCTGCAATATGAATGCTGCCATCGTAGCCTGCCAGATACGCAGTACCCGAGATATCGGTTGGATCCAGTACTGCGGCTTCGATCAATAGCAGCTCCGGATAGATTGCGAATACAAATGGAATCACAAACATCACAATGCCGGAGCGCACTGCCGAGAATGCAGTCGCCATGGGTTCGGCTTTGGTAATCGTTGCCGCCGTGAATGCAGCGATAGCCACCGGTGGTGTAATCGCAGATGCAACGGCAAAGTAGAAGATAAACATATTGGCGGTAAAAGTAGCGAGACCAAGACCTGCCAGCACCGGCCCCATTAACAGTGCAACGTTAATATAGGCGGGTACAGCTGGCATACCCATACCGAGTAAAACCGCTAATCCCATAGTGGTTAGCAGGGCTACAAACTGCAGCGCTCCGGATCCACTGCCGCCGAGGTCAAGCCCGCGCAGCCAACCCAGAACATCAAGTGCTATAAAGTCTGAAAGACCGGTGAAGTTAAGGCAGAAGTCGATAATCGATACTGCCAGAAACATCAGGTACAGAGTTGAGATTAAAATGCCGGAACCGGATAGCGCATCCAGCAGTCGTTTAGGTTGCTTGCGAACATCACGGTCAAGGAACAGTAACACACACAGCATAATTACAGCCCACCAGCCGGCGCTGCCAGCGTCACCTGCGGCGTTCTGCACAATTTGTAGAAACCATGGCAAATCACTGGCAATGCAAGTGCCGTTGATCGTATTGGTTTGTACTCCGAGCAAGGATGAAATAAAGCCACAACCAACCGCTTCCTTGGGGGTGAGCAATAAAAACAGAATCAATAGAATCGGGCCAAATATCATCAACAGATTAACGCGGTCGGTGCCTGTGAGCAGCATGTCATCAGTGGCTTCACCAATCGCTTCTATGCCTTGTTTGCGGGATTGAAAAATGGCGGATAGAAACATGCAGAAAAAGTAGGCGACTGCAGGAATAGTGGCCGCGATGATCACCTCTCGATAGGGCACAGCCGTTAATGCTGCCAACACAAAAGCGGCCACACCCATGACGGGTGGCATGATGGATCCACCCGAAGATGCCGCGGCCTCCATGCCACCGGCAAATGTGCGCGAGAAACCGCGCTTGATCATCATTGGAATAGTGAGTACACCGGTTGAAAGCACGTTAACAACAGGGCCGCCCGAGATAGTACCGAACATGGCGGAAGAGACAATGGCTGCATGTGCCGGGCCGCCGCGTAATTTTCGGGTCCACAGGAAGGCCAGTTTGATCAGAGACTTGCCACCGGCCGAGGCACCGAACAGCCCACCGAGCACAATGTAGGGGAATACCGTATTGAGGATGATGTCCATAAATCTGCCGAGTAGACCAGACGAGTTATTGACCAGTGCATCGTGCAGACGCGGGCGACCGTCTGAGAGTAATCTCGGCTCACCGCCGAGTTTTGTCATCAGGTACTTATTTATGTCATCAGGGCCGTGGAAGTACCAAACTAGTACTGTTGCAACGGTGTAGGCTGCTACGGCGATCGCAACCAGAACTAACGGTAGTCCCCAGACTTTAACGTTGTAAGCCAGAAACACAATAACACTGAAAAACATGATCGCCGCTAACCATGCACCGGTTGTATCGATGCACTGTGGATCTTCGACCGAATCGGGTATGGGTAGGCCGAAGGTTTCGGCAAACTCTATTTCTGCAGCCAGGCTCTTTGCTATCAGTTCAGCGCGTTTACCAGTCACTTGATCAACAAGACAGACTGATTCGATCTCAACCATGTAGGTTAGAGAAATTGCAATAGCTGCTACGATTAATGCTATGTCAAGCCCCAGGCCTGCGCGTTTTAACAGAGCTGATCGATTGGCAAGGCTGCGCCATAACGAATGCTTGAGTGCTACGATGATCATCATCACCGCAAAAGCGATTGGATAAAAGTATTCGTAGGGATATTTTCTGATGGTGAAATTCTTAAAGCCCAGAAATCCTTCAAACGCAGTATCGAAACCGGGTATCCCTGGCATCGCGTTTAGCATTCCGACAATCACCAGCAACAAGGCTAGCCAATAGACCAGGCGTTCGCCAAAGTCACTTTTTGGAATTGGCTGGTTCGCCATGTGTCAGACCTTTGTAGCGACTGAAATGAAAACGGCCGCCTCGACAGGGGCGACCGTTTAACTACATTTAAAGTGCGTGATCCGCTTTAAGGCTTGGCGCAATCATCGATAGTAAACCCTGCTTCTTCCCAGGCAGCGACAGCACCTTCATGGTATTTGAGCGGGTTTAGGCCGCACATACCTGATTTGACCACATCAACAACGCCATAGCCTGCGTAGCGTGCAAATGGCGCTTTAGCTTTGAGTTGATCCAGGGTGTCGATGTGAGCCTTGGTGAGTGCCTTGGCAAGGTCGAATGACATATCTTTACTGACGATGTCTCCACCGATGGTAGCAAGGCCACGGAAAGTGTCGTCATCACTGATTAAAGTGACACCGCCTTCTCCGAGCGTGGCATCGGCGACTGGCAATGTGAATGGTGCGCTGCCAGGTGCTCTAAGGTACTTCTGGAATGGTTCCGTATCCCATTTGTCTTTGGGTACAGACCAGACAGTCATGTTGCCCGATGCGACTGCTTGTGTGATTCGGCTGTCTGGAAACAGTATGGGTAGCACCACTGCATCGGCAGAGCCATCGGTGATAGTTTTTACCGCCTGACCCCAGTTAACCTGCACACCTTCGTAGCCTTCGCCTTCTTTAAGCCCTGCGGTCAGTTGAATGATGGTTCGGGCGTTGGTCACCGCCGCGCCGCGCGGTGGTCCGTTATAGATAGTTCTGCCTTCCAGATCATCCCATCCTTTAAGGCCCTTGGAGTCGTAGGCATACAGTGCAAAGATACCGAGAGTCACTGGATACAACGCACGAAGGTTAGAAGCGAGCTCAGCGCCTTTCTCTGCACCAAGCTTGGAGTAGGGACCCAGGCCTTTGGAAAGCAGGAACGGCAGAATGTAGGGTGTGCCCGCTATATCGGTATTGCCTTCCGCTACGTTCTGAACCGAGTTGGTGAGTGTTTGGCCATCTGCCACCTGTATGTTTGCGACGTCAGCAGCGGCAGCTGCCTCGGCAAGGTGAGCCATCGAAAGGTGAATTGATCCACCGGGTGCAGCGGTTTCGGCGGTGAGGTTTTCTGCTGCCTGAGCAGAAAATGTCAACGCTGCAGCCATACCAAGTGTGACGAGTGTCCGGACCGGTTTAAGAGTTTTGGCTTTCAAGAAAATTCCTCCGCATAAAATGATTTCCTTCCGATTCTCTGACAAACCTGCCCAATAGTCGAGGGCAAAGCACAAGGGGTGTCGTTAAAAATGCGGAGAAAATTGTGGGACAGGCGTTGTTAGCAGAAGGTGCACGGGTGGCTGCTGTGGTCACCAGCCAGCACTTAACGGTGCCGTATCTCTACATTTTTACTGATTGAGCGGATAGTTTTATGTCCAGCTGAAAACTACCTTCATTGACCAGCCAGCGACGAATGGTGTAATCACGAGCCCCGGATTGATGCATTGGGTCGGCTGCTGTTATGGCGGTCGCCGCTTCCAGTGACTCGGCCCGGTAGACAATCATGCCGACGCCTTCCATCATCTCGCCGCTCAGGTCCGACATGGGGCCAGCCATGACCAGGTTGCCCTTTTGTTCCTGCTCTGCCTGAAACGACAGGTGATCAGGCAGGTTTTTCTGCAGCTCGGCCGGAGTTTTTGCCGGCGTGCTAATGACAACATATAACTCACAAGCGAGTGAGCCACGTTCTTGTGAAGCTTTTTTATATTCAGTCCAGGCAGGCATCGTGTTTCCAAAAAAATATCGATATTATTTGACAATATCACACACTATCGTCAAAACTAAGCCCAATTAATGATCCCGGGCGCAGCCTGAAAACACAGGCAGCCTGAAGGTCAGACCTGGCTTTGGTTTCAGGTCTGTGCGCCAGTGCGGGTTATCACAGTGCATAGCGTAACTGTCACGACACCGGAATAGAAATTTGAACACAGCAGCAACACTGAATCGCAAGGGGTGGATATGAGTGCACCTGACGGACAGGAGTTGGAAAAACTACGCGCTGAAGCTCAGCAACATTATCGGGACCTGCGTGCGCGCAAGCCAGAACTTGATAAAGATTCGATTGATGTAATCATCAGTGGTGCCAGATCGCACTACGACTGGCTGGATAAGCCAGTATCGGATGAGTTGCTGCATCGCATTTATGAAATCACAGCGTTGGGTGCTACCAGCATGAATACCTGTCCGGCGCGCTTTATCTTTGTCAAGAGCGATGAAGCAAAGCAACGGCTTGCAAAGTCCTTAAAGGATAAAAACATAGATAAAATGATGGCAGCGCCTGTCACTGCCATTATTGCCTATGATCTGGATTTTTGGGAGCACCTGCCGTACTTGTTTCCGCATGAAGATCGGCGCGGCTTTTTTAAAGGTAAAGATGCCTACATAGAAAGTACGGCTTTTCGCAACTCAACATTGCAAGGTGCGTACTTCATGATAGCGGCGCGTGCCGTCGGCCTTGATGTAGGTGCTATGTCAGGTTTTTCAAACGAGATTGTCGATCAGGAGTTTTTCAAAGACTCGAACCTCAAGTCTAATTTTCTCTGTAATCTGGGTTACGCAGATGAATCTGCACTGTTTCAGAAGTTACCCAGATTTTCTTTTGATCAAGCCTGTTCTTACTTATAGGGGTGGATGGCCTAATGGCTGTACGAGATAAGAATACCGTTGTACTGAAAGCCGCAGCCGATTGCCCGTCGCACTCGCTTGCCAATATATCCGTGCGTGATTTATCGATGGTGATTGATGAGCCGGTTGAGCGCGGCGGTACTAATCTTGGCCCGACACCAACTGATACGGTGCTTGCCGCTCTGATAGGCTGCACCAACGTTATTGGCCATAAGTGTGCCAGTAAGCTTGGCATTGATATCGGACACCTCAACATTGAAGTTGCCTGTGATTTTGATCGTCGCGGTGTAATGTTGGCTGAAGATATCGATGTACCGTTCACCAAAGTTACTTTGAATATAAAATCTGATGGCAATGCTTCTGAAAGCGAACTGCAAACTGTCGCTGCTGAAGTTGCCAAATTCTGCCCACTCTCAAAACTGTTTCGGCAAGCCGGAACTGAAGTCGTTGAGCACTGGGAAAAACTCTAAGACCGCTAAACTCCTGGAGGAGCCAATGAAAATTAAACCTGTATTGTCACTGATAGCCGCCGCTTGTCTTATGGCAACTGCACTGCCCGCAGTCTCCGCTGAAAAAATAAAAGCCGTTGTCATTGATGGTTACCCTGCGAAGGCCATGTGGGTAAAAGAGTTCACCGGGTTTTTTATTCCCGAGGTAGACAAGCGTCTTGCCGAGAAGGGCAACTACGAAATGGATTGGCAGGAAAGTTATGGCGGAGCTATCGTCAAGCCTAAAGGTGTGCTTGAAGGTATCAAGCTTGGGCTTGGTGATATCGGTATTGTCACTACAATCTTTCACTCTTCAAAACTGCCAAGCCAGGCGCTTTCGGCTGTGACACCATTCATTGCCGCTGACGCGCGCGCTGTTGCCAAAGCGGTTGATGAAATTGCAAAAGAGTTCCCGACAATGCAAAAGGAATTTGAAGCACAAAATCAGGTTTATCTTGCAACCGGCGTAGTGCTCGATACCTATCAGGTTTTCAGCACCGGAGAGGTGGCAACGCTTAAAGATATTCAGGGTGGTAAAGTAGCCGGTGCCGGAATGAATATGCGTTACGTTGAAGGTATTGACGGCGCTGTGGGTGTTCGTGGTGGACTGACAGACTTCTACAACATGCTGCAAACCGGACTTGTAGATCATGCCATGCTATGGCCGGAGGCTGCTAAAACGTTCAAGATAGCCGAAGTCGCTCCGTATATGCTCAAGGCTGATCTTGGCGCTGTTAATTCCAAGACGGTGACCGTTAATTCTGACTACTGGAAAAAGCTTCCTGAAGAAGTTCAGGGTGTATTGCAGGAAGTAGCTGTTGAATATCGCGATCATGTTGCCTCTGTTGCAATGGATCGTGCTGCAAGTAGTCGCGATGCTTACGTTGCTGCGGGCGGTACCGTGGTTGATGTATCGGCTGAAGAGCGATCTGCGTGGGCCGATGCCATGCCTAACATCGCAGTAGAGTGGGCTAAAGGGCTTGATGATAAAGGCGAGCCGGGTACCGATATGCTAAAAGCCTATATGGGTAAGCTTGCTGAAGCCGGTTTTAAGCCAACCCGTGATTGGGCTTCGGATCTTTAATAGTTGAAGGTCAAGTCTTTCCAGGGCTAATGTTGAGGGGTGCAGTCGTTACCCCTCACTTATTTCAAAAATGAAAACAGCACTTATTCAAATTGAACGAATGGCTTCGCGTGTCGCGATCATCGCCAATGCCGCTGGCACGCTTGTCGTGCTCGCATTGGTGATGGTGGTTAACTACGATGCAATAGCGCGTGGTTTTTTTCATAAGCCATTTCATGGTGCGGTTGAGTTAGTGCAGTTCTCGATGGTGTTGATTGTATTTCTGCAATTGCCCGATGTTGTTCGTGTTGATCGTCTAACTCGTTCCGATGGATTTCTGACTGTTGCCGGTAATCGCCGCCCGAAGATCAAAGAGTTTCTGGGCAGGATCATTAATACCATTGCCTGTGTATTTATGCTGCTTGCAGCCATTGCTATCTGGCCGGAATTTCTGGAGATGTTAGAGACCCGTGATTTTTTCGGTGTGCCGGGTGTCTTTACCGCTCCGTGGTGGCCGATCAAGCTGGCTATTTTTGTGAGTGCCGCACTGTGTAGTCTGTTGTTCGGTCTGAAAGTGTTCTTAGGGTCAGAATCAGTGCAGAAAAATCCCAATCAGCCCAGACCGCGCAATATCGCATGAGTCCCATTGAAATCGGGCTGATCTCGGTCGCCGCCATCATCGTACTCATCTACCTGGGTGTTTATATTCCTATTGCTCTGGGAGTGGTTTCCTTTGTCTCGATCTGGTTGATGAGAGACAACTTTGAGCTGGCAATGAATCTCCTGAAAATAGCACTGGGTGACAGTGTCATGGAGTACACATTTGCCACTGTGCCGTTGTTCACTTTTATGGGATTGATTG
>CAZQKJ010000110.1:0-9834 GCA_964593315.1 uncultured Granulosicoccaceae bacterium | reverse complement strand
ACATCTAAACTACGGGCTTCGAACATCTAAACTACGGGCTTCGAACATCTAAACTACGGGCTTCGAACACCTAAACTACGGGCTTCGAACATCTAAACTGCGGGCTTCGAACATCTAAACTGCGGGCTTCGAACATCTAAACTGCGGAGCTTGTGGATAACTTAAACAGCTCAAATTCAACGATTCACCTTCAGATGTCGATTCGTTTGGAGAAACTCGGTTGGGGTAAGGCAGACGCTTGGATTCGACTACAAGCAAACTATGACCTTGCACAAATTCGAGCAATAGCCGATGAGATCGTTGTGTATCCCGATGCTGCATCAGGGTAGAGTACTGCTCCTGATTTAGCCTCTCAAACACTTTTCTACCTATTAGAAAATAAATGGAATGAGAATTATCTAGCTGCGATCACCTGGCTTGCTGCGAGACTTTTTTATGTACCAGTTGAGAATCAACACCACAGTCAAAACACCTGCGGCAAAGGCATAAAGAATCCAGTCAGTTCCGTTCATGAATCAAACTCCTCTATGGCTGTATGTTTGATCTTCATCCATTGATACTTAGTGTAACATCCTACTAAACGGTCGTTTTGCAGAAAAGGTTTAGAGCCTGGAAGGCGGAGAGTGGAAATTGAATCAACTGCACCAAAAGGGGTGGATTTTGGTGCATCTCAGAAAAAAATCGTAGTATTTACTATCGACATCGGTCGCTCCGCTCCTCGACAGGTAATAAAAACAAAAAGCACTCTATTTACTACTTGACAAAAAGACGTCTGGACGTCATATTTTCATGCGTGAGGAAATAAATGTCTAAGACAGAGAAAAAAGCACCTGGCACCGTTAGAGATGCCATCCTTGATTACCTTCGTTGGAAAGGGGGTGACGCAAGCACTGCAGAAATAAAAGAAGCCGTTCAAGAACGGCTTGGAGAAGTGGCAGATTCTTCTGTCCGCTCTTATCTACGGTTGAATACCCCCAGAATATTCGAACGTACAGGTCATGGGCGCTATAAAATAAGAAAGGATCAAAAATGAAAGATCTTCACTACGACTACGATGTAAGAATATTCGGCAACAGTGCAATTATTCATGCAGATTGTATCGAGTGGTTGTCCCGTACTTCAGAAAACAGCGTTCAAGCAATTGTCACAGATCCACCATATGGATTCAGAGAATACGAACTCACTGAATTAAAAAAATTGGCTTCTGGTCGTGGTGGAATATGGCGAATTCCACCTTCTTTTGATGGTAATACGCGAGCTCCATTACCAAGATTTACAGCACTAGATAAGAAGGATCGCGAAAGTATGTCGATCTTCTTTAAAGAATGGAGTGCATTGTGTTTTAAGGCACTATGTCCTGGTGCTCATATGTTTGTCGCTTCAAATTCGTTTATTGTTCCCATACTAACTGAAAGTATTGCATCTAGTGGTCTAGAGTATCGCGGTCAGGTAATTCGGGAAGTCAGAACACTTCGCGGTGGTGATCGTCCAAAAAATGCTGAGAAAGAGTTCCCGTTTGTGTCTTCGATGCCGAGAGGCTGTTATGAGCCATGGGTTATATTTCGAAAACCACTAGAAAAGAAGATGAAAGTTAGCGATGCACTGCGGGAATATGGCACTGGTGGAATCAGGCGGCTACCTGATGGAAAACCATTTGGCGATATCGTACCAAGCGAAAGAACGCCGCGTGTTGAAAGAGACATTGCAGACCATCCGAGCCTTAAACCACAATCACTGATGCGCTTGCTTGCTTACATTGCATTACCATTAGGGGAGGGGCTTTTACTCGACCCATTCAGTGGGTCAGGATCAACAATAGCAGCAGCTGAAGCCGTAGGTGTAAAGGCTTTAGGATTGGAACGTCATCGGCCTTATTTCGAACTATCAGAAAGTTCTGTCCCTGAACTACGCGCTGTTCCATCAAAATCTGATGTTCTTTTAGGTATTTTGCAAAACCCCCAAGAAACAGATGAAACCAAACAAACTAGTTTGCTCGACGACGATTTACTAACCGCGTAAATGCTGGATCTCTGTATATCCAATTATCCGCCATTTTTTCATAGCCACTCGGCTTGATCGTCGCTGTGATTGTTCTACGGCTCGTACTAGATCTTCCAGAAAATTGCCAATCATCTTCCACTAACTGTGCACCTAGTACTTCAACAAATCTAAATGGACGGGCAACTGGCTCAGTTCCTTTCTTGATTGCCTGTGCTTCATCATTAGCACTATTGGCGTCAAATACAAAGACCATCAACCATACATTCTCGGGATTATGCCCTTGCCAGCCCTTTCTGTTTCTTGAGCCTTTTACTTCTATACCAATGGTAGAGTGTTGAACGGCATCATCAGGAAATTCACCAGAAGGGACAAGGTCAGGATGACCGTTGTGGTACTTGTTTTTCTCTATAGTCGGACAGTACAAAGGAATACGGATATTCATGAATTCACCAACCATACTGCTAAAACTGGCAGGCATTAAAAACGTTTCTAAACGAGGTATCGACTTAGAAACGAGTGACTCATTCATAAATTGCAAAAACTCCACCCAATCAACTAGAGATTTTTTTACGTGATCTATCGTCACTCCATAAGGAATTATCGCTTCTGAATTGAATCCAGCATCAACTACTGGAAGAGGTTTTATATCCTCAATGCCGAATTGCTTCTTACTCATGGATTCTTGCTATAGTTTTTATCTACTATTTAGATAGGCGAGATTCGCCTAACAAACAAGAATCCATGAGTAAGAAGCAATTCAGCTAGGTTTCTGGCCGGTCAATCTTCTCTCGTCACTGACGCCTCACCAAGCCGCGACGACTTCGGCGCGTGCTTCTTCACCGACTAAATCCATATAAATGGCCGTGTTTTCAAGCTTGGTATGCCCCAAGAGTTTTTGAATAAGTCGCGGGTTACGGGTTCTTTGAGCCATGCGAACACCAAAACCATGGCGTAACCCTTTCGGTGTCGCGTGGTCACCCTCGATGCCAGCCAATGACATGACAGAACAAACGTGTTTTGTCGCCTGTGTTCTGCCCCATGACCATAACGGCAAATTTTTACGTTTTGATTTTTGCGCCTTCCTGACGCGATGAACCAGTTCAAGCGCATCAATGGCAGTATCAGGGCAGGGGACTGAGCGATATTTAACCTTCTCGCGCTGTTTTAGCGTCCGGAAGGTAATCGCTTTTTCTGATAGGTCTATGCGTATGGGTGTGAGCTCAAGAGCTTCGGAAATTCTGCACCCTGTATAAGCCAGGGTAAGGCACAAAGTTCTCACCTCTGCGCGTTCGTGTGCATTGGCCGCCGCGATAAATTTCTCCTGCTCATCGGCGGTGAGATATTTGCGGTTTCCGTCAAAAGTGAACAGTTCGGTACTCATCTGTTCACTTTTAACTGCTTTTCGACGTAAGGGCAACAAAAAGTGCATACCCAGATATCAAGGCGGCGGCTACTGCTGCCACTGCTGCAATAATTGCTGCCCATTTAGAATGACGAGCGTGTTTTTCCATATCAATTTCCCGCTGTTCACGCGGTGCATTCTTTATATCTTCTTGTTCTTGCTTGTATTTATCTATTTCTCCCTTCAATCTCGGCGCCTCTTTGAGATTTTTCTGACTCCTTAATCGTTCAAGCTCCTGTTCCGCCCAAGGTAGTCCTCTTTGTTCAATTGCAGTACGCCAATCATATCCATTACTGTTCAAATGTTTTGCTCCACAAACGCTAAAAAGTGAACACTTTAGTACCAAAGTGTTCAGCCTCAATGTCATTTTTAACACTAAAGCTTTTTTTCATTTACTAATCGCCAATACTGATATCCAAGAGCTGTCAATTTACAAGATGTGGAGTTGATAGCAGCAAAATACATGAATTCAGCACCTACAGGCACAACCAATCCAACGCTCTGAAATTTTTGAAGATCTTTGAATATTTTAACGTTCTCCGGATCTGCAGATTCTTCGGTGTCTTCATATGAAGGATCGAGGTTATGTTCAGATTCGGGAGCCTCGAAGTAATCAGTTATACGACGCATTGTTTCGAACGGAATAGGCGGATTAATATTCCTAAGTGATGCAAATGTAGATACATTTGTCTTGAATATTGGTCTTTGATCCCATGCCCCTAAAGCTTCATCGACATAGGCATAAAGAGAACTGGGAGTAATATTGCCGCGCAAATCAGCAGCGCCACCCTTTAAACCATCGATTAGAAGTGATGTAAACACACCAGCTCCATTAACTTCCATTGCAACCTCTGAGTCTCTACTGGCGGTTAAAACAGACAATCCTTCGGAAAGCTGTGCGATATTCCCACCATTAAGGGTAGGGCTACCAAGTGCACCAGAATGACAACAATCTAGTATTACAACTTTGTTCGTTGCTTGAGATTGATTAGCCAGCGTAAGAATTTCGTCCATAGAAACGCCTTCATCATACTTTTTCGCATCGGTCGACACTAAGTATCCACCGGTGCTCTTCAGAAAACCGTGGCCAGAAAAATAAAATAAAGCCATATCCGATGGCCCTGAAAACAATTTTTCTATTGACTCCTTTAGAGCTGCTCTAGTTACTGGTTCATTTGGAGAGGTAACAAGCTTAACACCAAAATTTGGGGAGCCATCTCCGTTAGTTTCCAGCGTATTTGCTAAAGCGTTTGCGTCATTTACACAACCATTTAAGGGAGCAGATGGGTAATCATTTACACCAATTATTAAGGCTTTTTTCATGTTGAATTTAGCGACTGCCTCCAATGAGTTTCTTGAGATTTTCCCAGGTCCAGTTATACATTTTATCGGTAGCTTTCGCGGCTTTAGGTTTTTTGCACGTTTTATTTGCTCGTCCCTTTAGTAAAAAATAATCGACCTTCTCTTCTTGTGCAATCTTCAATTCTGCTGATACGCCAGCAGCCGTATCTGTATGCTCGCCACAAATCACAACGACAACGTCGCAACCTTTAATCCGTGTACGAGCTTTCTTTTTCCAATCTTCAGAAATGGGCTCTTTAATTGAAAAATCGGCAATTTCGAATGGGCTATCAGTATTTTTAGCTTGGCCGACAAGCAAATTTTTTAAATCAAGATCATGATCATAATCAAAGCTTATAAATGTTCGCTTCTTCGCCATCTTTACCCGTCCTTACTGGTCAATTAATAGTTTTCAACAATTATCTTTATGGGCAGGTGATCAATAAGACAAGACAATTGAATTGCTGAAGCTATGAGGTGAACACTTTACTAGCCGGAACGAGTGTTCACCCTAATAGGTAATGAAACTTATCTCATCCTTTATCAGATCAAGCCGCTGTTTTTTGAAACATTCGTCATCCTCCGCCTTGTGGCTCACGTCAGTTTCCTCGTAAATTGGGAGACTGAAGCATACTCCTTACGCTACGTAACCGATGACATTGTTGTTGCCGATTCCAGGGAATTTTTCTCGCCAGGTTGACTCGGGTTTTGCTTAAATTCGACCATTTTCCTGAAACCTGCTTCAAGCTCCACGTCGGAGAATTCAGTTTCGAAGAATTGGACGTTTTTGAGTAGTTTCAGAATCCGCTTGTACTCGTTCTCCTCAAGTTTTTTGATGCGCGCCCGATGTGTTTCCCTCGCCTTTTTCAGCGCTTCATTTTCTTTACGAATCAGTTCTGCCGTTGACGTCATACTCCCTCCTTCGGTGTTGACTCACGTTCGTTAGAACTGACAACTTAACGCAAATTCATTTCGCGTGTCTTGAAAATTCTGATCTGTTTGTTGACCCGATTTTCATCGGCTAAGTACAACACACTTGCACCCATATTCGACGTTGGCGCTTGTATTGAAGCATATCCACGAAGTTGCAGCACCGCTAGGTACAACGCTAGTGAGCGTTAGTACCTAGCGGTGCTGCAACGTTATCTCGTGTTTGACGCAACTTTTCTAACGCAACTTGTTCTCGTTGTTATTTTTTGCTTCAATACCTCTCAGTAGCTTGGTGCACTCAGACGCACTCCAGCCCGACCGGTGGCTGTCCAACCTAACCGAGGCAATCGCGTATTCACGCATTGATTCTGATCCCAACAGCAAAGAGGAGGCCTTGTCGTTCCTGACGCAAAACTGCGAAAGCCACGTGACGGTGTAAACGTTGAAGTGATGTTGTACCCAAGGCGAGATTAGTCCGAGCCTTCCCGAATTATCATCGGGAAAACCGGGGCAAATAGGCATTCAGTTGTCGCTGGTCTGGTCACACCAGGCTTGTAGTTCTTACAACGAGAATTGATACAAACAGCTATTTGGGTTCGCAGGAGTTGCATGCCATGTTCGATGCCGTTGCAGAGGTTGAAGCACTGAAAGCGCACAAGCAGCGCATTCGCAAACGCGTCTATCGCCGTTCTCAACTCGATCGGTACCGCGGCGAACTACTCGCACTTCGCAAAGAAGGTGCGAGTGCGACTGACCTGCAACGCTGGCTACGCCAACAACGCATTCGTGTCACCTTGACCACAGTGACGCGATGGCTCGAGAAACACGTTGGCTAGATTCCGCAAAACGGCAAACCCTGCCAAACAGGCACAGTCGGTAGAGAAGGCACTTCAGCGGGGGAAGCATATCCGCTCGGTCCGCACACTGAACAACTACCGCGAACGCTTGGAACGCGTGGCAACCAAACTACCCGAGTACGGCGTTCGCAGTGAAATCCGCGATCTCGATCGTGCCGGGATCAGCCACTATCTCGAACACCGCAGCCACGAAGTCGGACAAAAAACGCTCGACATGGAACGCCAGGCATTACAGGCGATGGCGCGTTACGTTACTCACGCGATTGAAGAAAAAGAGACACTCCCGGTGACAAAGTCCGACCACGAGCAAGCACTCACCGGTCGTGCCTACACCACTGAACAAGTCGCGATGGTGGCTAACGCGCAAACCGACAAACACAGTCTCTCAACCGAGATCGCTTACGCAGCCGGATTACGCGCGAGCGAATTACACAACCTGCTCCCGGTTGCCGAACGTGGCGCTGATGAACGTCCGGCGCTCGAGTCCAAGTTTGAAGGACGTGACGGTGAGCGCTACACAGTGATCGGCAAAGGCGGACTGGTACGTGAGATCACCCTGCCCCGCGATCTCGCCGAACGGCTGGAAGAACGCCGGCTCGATACGCCCGTGCAGATCACTGATCGGGGGGTGCATTACCAGCAGAACTATGCGATCGGTGCAGGTCAGCCCTGGTCGAACAGTTTCAGTCGCGCCTCGAACCGTGTGCTTGAGTGGTCTGCCGGTGCACACGGTGTCCGTCACAGTTACGCGCAAGAGCGAATGGATGAATTACAGAACGCCGGGAATTCCGAGGCGATAGCCAAGGAAACCGTCTCTCAGGAGCTCGGTCATTTCAGAGCTGACATCACCGACACCTACCTTCGTTGACGCGAGTCTAATCATTTCTGGTGCTCCGCTATCCGAACATTACCGGCTAGTGACTGCTATTCCACTGCCTCTCCTCTTGGGGTAAAACACCAGCCATGTTTAGTGGAAATACCCATGATCGGTAGCAAACAAAAACGCATCGACGAGCTCGAGGCCGAAATTGAGAAAGCGCGAGAGACTCACCGCGCCTGGGAATCGAAATACCTGCAGGTGGTTGATCGCGCTGAGGCCCAGGCTATTGAGTTGAAGGGTTTACGCGCGCAACAAGATGAGTCGCTATCTGTCACCGAGATCGAGGCCCTGAAGCGGCGTGTGAAAGAAGTGGAATCCATCGCCGGCGAGCAAGCCACCAAAATCCAGCAACTGCAATACGCTCTCTCGAACGCACGTCAGGCACGTGCAAATTCAGAAGCAGGATTTGTGCGCTTGAAACGAAAAATTGTCCGGTTGGAGAGTCAATTACCTCGCTAAGCAAGCCAATATTAATTGTCAAAAACACACCCTTTTTTTTCAAAAAAAAAGCAGAAAAAAGAGTATGTTTTTGACAATTTAATTTTTGTTTCTCATCGTTCAAAACCGTGATAGTTTCATTCGAAACAGGTAACGAACGAGAGTTTTATGGTCGATATCCAGGCGTTTGTTTCCACACCGGAGACGGTGGCGAAGAAGCGACTCACGCTGAAGGCCAGTGAGACAACACAACAATCGTTGTTGAAACTGAAGAAACGAATTCAGCAACGACGACGAAAGCAATCGGGCGCACCGACAGTGGACCTCGATGCCGCGATCGAGCAATCGATTCTCGAGGTGATCCAGAGTACGAACACTTTCTACGACCAGGCAGAACAGCGCCAGTCGCCGCGACGTTCATTGACACCGACATCGGTGTCACATCCGGTCGCATCATCCGGTGTCACGTCATGATCTCTGGCACCCTCTTCCGAGGATATTGCCTGAATCCGATGTTCGAGTGGTTTTTGGGTGATTTTGACCTCCTCACAGCGTCGAGAAAAGGCGTTCGGCAGATGAGTCGTCCGTTTGGATGGTCTAAATTATCGTCGCGTGTAGGGCCTTACAGGAGCTCTGAGAAAACCCTTTTTTTGCCAAACCATCTTTTGATTTTTGTGGTCGATCGGAATGATCTTCACGCTGTCATGATTTTCCTGAACATCGGAAAATCGGGTTCTGGTTTTTCTTTTTCAATGCGAGCGAAGCGAGCCTATTCGTTTGTTTTTCGATTTTGGTTTTGTCGATTTGAGTTATCCACAGACTCACACGTTAAAGATCTTATAAAGTTAAAAGCGCGCGCGCGCGCGTTACGGTTTTTTATCCTTATGAAAAATATAAGAAAAAACAGTGTTTCGGTATCCGATAACACGAAGTTCACGGTATCCGATAACACGTGTTTTAGCCAATTTTCGGTATCCGATAACACGTGCCTATCCACAGGCATAATTGATTTTCTTGGTATCCGATAACACGAATGTTAAGGTATCCGATAACACGTGCCAAAATTATGAAAACATTACTCCCTGATCGCTACCCAACCAAAGACTTTTTTGTTGCCGACATCTTTGATGCTTCGCCAAAGGATGACATGGCGAGCATGGAGCATCCGATGTTCTCACTCGCTACGCAGCCCGATTTGAAGCAACGGCATTACGAACACAATGGAAACAGCTTAACTATCACGCCTTCGATCCTGGGACTGGCCACGATCTGGGATAAGGACATTCTGATTTACTGCATCAGCCAATTGATGGAGGGAATTAACAGAGGCCGGGAACCTTCCCAAGTCATACGGATAACCGCCTACGATTTACTGGTGTCCACGAACAGGCCCAAGGGTGGAAGCGACTATGCGCGACTCAAGGCTGCTTTTGACAGGTTATCTGGCACCCGCATCAAAACCAATATTATTACTAATGGTGAGGTGGTGACTGAGGGTTTCGGGTTTATTGATCGCTGGAAAATCATAGAGCGCTCTGAAGATGACGATCGCATGGTTTCGGTGGAGATAAAACTATCAGACTGGCTCTACAACGCTGTACTTGGTTCAGAGTTACTGACCATAAACCGCAATTATTTTCGGCTTCGGGGGGGACTTGAAAGACGATTGTACGAACTCGCTAGAAAGCACTGTGGTACCCAGTCTCGTTGGACTGTTGGTGTCCCTCTTCTTTACAAGAAATCTGGTGCAAAATGCCTGGAGAAGGTATTTCGAAGTCGAGTGAAGAAAATCGCCAGTAATGACGCGGTCGATGCTCTTCTGCCAGACTACAAAATCAGGTACAACTCTGAGAAGGATCAAGTGATTTTCTTCAACCGCAAAGGTGTCAAGGCTGCAAAGGCAGAGTTTGATGAAGCGATGAAAACAATGTTTCAGCCTGCAGAAAAGAAACGGAAGAAACGCAAACGCTCTTCTAAGTCGCAAA
>CAZQKJ010000109.1:0-9918 GCA_964593315.1 uncultured Granulosicoccaceae bacterium | reverse complement strand
GTTATTGTCTGTGCGTTTATCAGTGCCGGATAAGCAAGCTGAATCTAGAAAACCTGTGTACAAGTTGGAGATGCCAATGTCTGTAGTGCCTGATACCGCCGCAGTTTGTGATGTAGATTTCTATAGCAACGCAACGATTGCTGATCCGGTAGCCGCTTACGAAAAAATGTTGAGTATTGGGCCAGTGGTATGGCTGGAGCCTAATAGTATCTATGCGGTTTGTGGTCACAGAGCAGTGACTGAAGCGTTGCGTGATCACGAGCGCTTTCGCTCCGGCAAAGGTGTCTCTATAGATGAAAGCATTAACAAGATGCTAATAGGCAGCACACTTCACTCTGATCCCCCACAACACGATGCAACTCGTAAAATAACTTTCGCTCCATTGTCTCCCAAAAATCTTATTCAGGTGCGTGAGCGTATCAGTGCTCAAGCACAGTTTATTGTTGATGAACTACTTGAAAAAGAGCGCTTCGATGCAGCTCAGGATCTCGCCCCTTACCTGCCACTCACGGTCGTGCGTGATCTGGTCGGGTTGGGAGATTATGGTAAAGATCATATGCTGGACTGGGGTGCGGCAACATTCGAGCTGATGGGAGATCCAAAAGACCGCAGAGAAGCTGCGATGGCTAAGCTTAAAAAGCTCAGAGCCTTTCTTGAGGATGCCAACACACTCGATAATTTAAGTGTTGAAGGGTGGGCAAGGCGTGCGACACAAATTGGTATAGAAAGCGGTATGGAGCCTGCTCGCGCCAGTGAGCTGATGCGAGACTATATCGCCCCAAGCCTTGATACAACAATCTCTGCGATTAGCTATGGTGTAAAACTCTTTGCAGAGTATCCGGAGCAATGGGATAAGCTTCGTGAAGATAACAGTCTTATGAAGAACGCGATCGATGAAATCGTGCGGCTCAATACGCCTATTCGTGCGTTCACGCGTTATGTAACCGAAGACACCGAACTTGCGGGCACATGGCTAAAAAAAGATACCAGGGTTCTGGTGGTCTTTGGTGCAGCCAATCGGGATCCGTCTCGCTTTGCGCAGCCACATCGTTTTGACATACAGCGAAAAACTATCGGGCATATTGGTTTTGGTCAGGGCGTGCATGCCTGTCTGGGTATGAACCTCGCGCGACTGGAAATGGCGAGTCTGTTTCAAGCCTTGGCAGCGCGAGTGAAGCGTTTCGAACTGACCGGGCCGGTTGAGCCCGTCATCAATAGTACGATCCATGCCTACGCCCACGTGCCAGTAAAAGTTGAGTTGGTGTAAGCGAGGGCGCGATCTGCGGAGATCGAGCTGAAATCGACGCATTCCGTTGATAATTGGCAATTTTCCTATAAATATTTGCCCAAAAGCGGGCAAATTGTTTGAATAGATCCGTCAATTCCTCCTAAATACGCCCAATGCCAAACCCTGAAGCCACTGACCTGATCAAGCACCTGACCCGCATGAGCGCGCTCAGTGAGGATCAGGCAGCACAGTTGGTGGAGGAGGTGCTGGCCTACTTCAACGAGGATTTAGAGACATTCATCAGACGGCGGCATCATGAGATGCAGCAGCACGGGCTTTCCAATGCAAAGATCTTTGCGGCCATTCAGAGTGAGTTATCTGGCCGATTGTTTCCTGCAAAGCAATTCAGTGAGCGCAAGATACGTCGAGTGATTTATGGCTAGGGTGAAAAACTTATGTGTGGAATTATCGCGTATACCGGTAAGCAACAAGCGACGCCGATTCTGATCGACGGACTGCGGAGACTTGAATATCGCGGCTATGACTCTGCCGGTATTTCTGTCTATAGTCGAAAGAAGCTACAAACCTGGAAGTCGTCGGGCAAGATTTCGATACTGGAATCGCGCCTGCCGGAATCCATCACTGCCAATTGCGGTATCGGACATACCCGCTGGGCAACCCATGGCGCGCCGACGGATGAAAACGCGCACCCGCACAATGACACCACTGATTCAGTGACCGTAGTGCACAATGGCATCATTGAAAACGTAGATGCGCTAAAAGATAAGCTGCAAGATGTAGAGTTTACATCAGAGACGGATTCTGAAGTGTTAGCGCACTTGCTTTCGCAGTCCATTAAAGAGAAAAAGTGTTCATTGATTGATGCTATGCGTGAAGTGTTGGCGCGTATTGTCGGTACTTATGGTATTGCCGCCATCAGTGCGGCAGAGCCTGAGAAAATTGTACTGGCACGCAGTGGCAGTCCGGTGATTATTGGTATTGGTGACGGCGAGATGCTGGCTGCCTCAGATATGTCTGCTCTCTCTCGTTACACGCGCGAAGTAGTGCACCTTGATGATGGTGAGGTTGCAGTGATCTCCCCTGAAGGCTTTGAAGTCACTCTGTTGGATGCAAGTCCCACAGATAAGGCCTCCATGACCCTTGCCAGTAACCTCGAGGATTATGACCGAGGCGGATACGATCACTATCTTTACAGAGAAATTGTTGATCAGCCCGATACCGTCAGACGCACTGTCAGTGGCAGGCTGGACAAGCGCTTCAGTACTGCACATCTTGGCGGTCTAAACATGGATGCGCGTGATCTTCTACAAATACAGCGTATAAAAATACTTGGCTGCGGTTCTGCCTTGTATGCAGGTATGTCTGGCGCAAACATGATTGAGTCTTTGTCGCGGATCCCGTGTGATGCTGAGCCCGCAGCAGAATTCCGCTATCGTAACCCTGTGATTGAAGCAAACACCTTGTACATTGTGGTGAGTCAGTCCGGTGAAACTTTTGACACGCTGGCCGCCACTCGTGAAATTCAGCGCAAGGGCGGATTTGTGCTTGGTATTGTAAATAGTGTCGGCAGTACCATTGCTCGAGAGGTAGATGGCGGAATCTATATGCATGCAGGGCCGGAGGTGTCGGTCGCATCGACCAAGGCATTTACCGCGATGTTAAGCGTGTTTGCTCTGCTCGCAATTCTGTTTGGCCGGGCAAGAGATGTATCACCGCAACGCGGCGCACAATTACTGGTGGCTCTTGAAGAAGTGCCTCAGAAAATTGCCGATGTGTTAGCGCTTGAAACTCATATTGCAGACATAGCCAAAGCCCATGCTAAAAGTCATAGTGCTTTTTTTATCGGCAGAACATCTGCATATCCGGTGGCGTTAGAGGGCGCGCAAAAGCTGAAAGAGATATCCTATATTCACGCAGAGGCTTACCCCGCTTCGGAGTTAAAACATGGACCACTTGCGTTGGTCAGCAGTAAAACGCCATGTGTAGTCATACTGCCTGAATCTGAACTACTCGAGAAATCCCTTGGCGCCCTTGAAGAAATAAAAGCTCGCAATGCGCCGGTTATTGCCGTAACTGATTCCACCAACAAGCGTATAGATCGTTTAGCGGATCATGTGATTCGAACCCCGTGCGCTGATGAGTTGGTACAAGGAATGATTATGGGTGTAGCGTTGCAGATCTATGCTTATCACAGCGCAGTAGCGCTGGGCCGAGATGTCGATCAGCCGCGTAACTTAGCGAAGAGTGTTACGGTGGAGTAGTGCGTAGATTGCTCGGTGACCACTTGTCGGGTGACAAGTAACGTCGGTAACTTTACAATAAAGTTGGTAACTAAATTCTGCTAGGTTTGCCAGTGCAATCCGGGAGCTCCCGGCCAAAAGCGGAAGTAGCCACTCATTGTGAGTCGACAGAATATTTTATCATTTGACAAACACTAAATGTCATGACATAAATGGTATTGTAAAGATGCTGAGGTAGTACGTATGGAGAAGCAGCTGGCTCTTATACTGAGCATACTTTTACCTTTATTTGTTTTAAGTGCTTGTGGTGGGTCTTCCGTAGATGGTGAGACATCAGGCTCAACCGGATTACAAGTTACTGAAACAGTATCGTCGAGCGATAACGTAGCGGACATTGATTCTGAACCAGTTACAGGGCTGGTGGCATTCAGAAATAATACAGACAGCTTTGTAACTCCATCTGCAGTATTTGTACTTACCGACGAGCAAGACGTTTTCGGAAACCCTGAGCTTTTGAATCAGACTGACGCTTGTTCTCTAACACAGCCTGACGGTGACATAATACTTGTGACAGGTGGGTTTCAGGATAGCGAAAGTAACTTTGAGATTCCTACTGTTTCAGCAGGTGATGAGGTAACAATTAACACAGGTGGTTCTGTCATTGGCTTAGTAGACGATACCAACGAAGAATCCGGAGAAGAGCAGATATTTTATATGCTTCCTTTTGATGTGAGTCCAATTGCAGGCCCTTTACCTAGCGGTGTGACGGTAACCATACCGGGTAGCTCAACCGTTTCTAGTTTTACGGAAGAGGCGATTCCGAACGTTGATGAGGTTGTGGTTCTAAACAGTGAATTCACTACTTTAGATATTAATGCAGGACTTCAGTGGGAAGCTCCCACCAGCGCCACTGAGAACGCGAGGATGACAGTGGGGGCAGCAATATTTCTTGCTGAGCCAACACCCGCGATTGCATTCCCTGGTATTAACTTTCTGCTGTGTGTGCTAGAAGACGATGGTGAATTCAAGTTTCCCGAAGAACTTACTCCGTTTGTTGAGCAGCAATTCGTAGATACAATCACCTTTACAAGAAGTACATGGCGAACGGAACAAAAAGGAAGTACGACTCTTATTCTATTAAATGAAACTTCAAATATGCCGGCAATTCCTGATTTGTTTTAACTCGCGAAGTAAGGTATTCCCATCGGAGGGTGTATTTATAAAGCGGGCAGTTTTGGGCACAGCCTCCCTGTTCGCTGGTTTGATCTGGTACGGTAGAAACCGGCCAATACCGGACATGTGCTGATATTTAACTTTGCAAGAGAACCTGAAGTAGTTAGAAACAATTGTATTTTTTTGTGTTTACTATAGATATCCACAGTTTTAATTTGATGCGTGAGAAAGTTATATGATTTTTAGAAAAAAGACGTTAGTTGTTGGCTGCTTTTTATTCTTAATGGCGGGTTGTGGAGGCGGAGGTGGCTCTTCAAGTACGCCGGCACCTACGAGCAGTGCACCAAGTTCCGTGATTGGTTGCGATCAACATAGTGATTTCTTTGAACAGCTATCTGGAGATCGGGTAGGCACAATCACAACGTTTAGTAGTCCTGGAAATCCCAGCTGTCAGTTTGAAGTAATGATGTCAATAAACAATGACCCAAGTTTCAATAGCTGCCAGGTCACAGCAAACGTAACGTACACAACACAAACGATTAATACCGACGGTATTAGAGTTTGTGATGCCGGTGATGGTCAGGGATTCACTGTACAATTTGGTGAAGCTATAGCACTCCAGGATCAAGTGTCTCTGCCACTACAGCTTATTTTTCAACCTATGGGATCACAGCCATTACAGGCAAATGGATTTCTCATTGAGTATCCGATATTTGGAGGTAGTAATGTTGAAGTTGATGCGAATTTCAATATTAACGTGGAAGGTCAGTTTTTAACTCGCCCATAAGCTAAATGAATAAGGCGGCTGATTAAACATCGTCATTTGGGTATACAAAACAAACTAAGTAAAAAAACCATGAATATAGCTAAATCTATTACAGTATCGATGCTCCTACTTTGGAGCAACCATACATTGTGTTTGTTGGGGTTCGCAAGCTCACCCCAACCTACAGGATATTACGCTCTATAACCGGCAGCTTTGGGCACACTCCGGTCTTTCTGGCTGAGCAAAGTTACCAACTTTATTCGTATCCCACACTACATTGTGGCTTCGAAATTTAGTTGGTAACTTCGAAATAAAGATGACTACTTTCAAATTGGGTTAGTAACCCAAGTCTGCCAGGAAAGTCGAGTCAATCCGGCGGAAGTCGGCGCAGTAACGGTCGAATAAGATGCGCTAAACATTGTGTTACATGCGGTATTATTAACACCTAAATGATAAAGACATGCCTCCAGAAATGGGACAAGAAAATTTAAGGGTCACGTTGACCAGCATATCACCAATAGACTCATGGAGCACGCAAATACAGCAATACATTGAAGTAAACAGAGTTGATGATTGAGGTGGGAAATGAGTGATCAAGCTAAGTACTCAGACAAAGACAAACACGCTGAGTCGGAGGGGGTTTATGAGGTAAATTATCTGGAAAAACACAGAACCCGTGGTCGAACGAAGAGCCCGATGGGGTGTATGACGTGAACTACCATAGCGCCCCTATAAATACACGAGAATATTTAAAGTTGTTATTTTACTGCGTACTCGGACTGCTCGTGGTTGGTCTGGTTTTCGGTCTGATTTCCAACTATGTCGCTTAGCTAAGCACGTGAGTAGAGTAGCTGTAGCAACATTTTTAGCCCCAGTGCCAGCAAGCCTGATCTTCGGGCGATTCTTCATCCTTGCCTATATCGGAATTCTTCTTTTCACTGTAGTGCTTGCATTGCCATTATTTTTCTTGTTTGTTCAGAAGAAACGCTTAAGTTGGTGGCACGCAATACTCGCGGGTAAGTTTATGAGTCAGATCTTGCCGTGGGGATGGCCTTATGGTGTTGATGGAATAATACATAGAAATAGCGTGCTTACTGCTGGCGTCGGAATTTCGACTGCTCTTCTCTTTTGGTGGATCGCTGTATTTCGAAACCGCGAATATCCTTTTGTTTCTTCGAAGCTCCCGGTATCACAGATTTTATTTTTCCCTGTTTTCATATTTGGCTTTTTATTTCATGGTTATCTTGAAGAGAACCTTGAAATACATTCAGGTCGTGTGCTGTCCATGCAGCATGTCAATCCATATCCCACCCCATCAAAATTATGTACAGTCACGGTACTTCTCGACAATGGTAAACAGGTTCAATCGGATTTTTCTGGATGTAATTGGCCGCTAGAAAAACTAGTAGCAACGCCATGCTTTCATTTTCATAGACGTTGGTCCACGTTGAGGTTTAGAGTCGTCTACAGTGTTTCTAACCAATGTGGTCATCCTCCCCCAGTCCATAACGACCCGACAATTGACCGAAAAATTACCCCGCGAGAACACGCTATGCGCAGTCCGCGAGAGGCTGCTGAGAAAGCTTTGTCAGAGGGGAATTCTTCTATTCTTCGAGAAGCTGTAAATTATTGGTCATTCGAAGATCCCACTGAAGTGCTCTATTGGTTGGAGCCGAACATTGATAATAATAGCAGTGGTAAGTTGCGCTCCATGGTTCTATCCATCTGGATGCAACACGATCCTGATCCCGCTTTTTCAAGAGTTGAGTTGTTCCTGAATTCAGACAGCGGGAAACAATACCCCATGCCCTTAGCATGGGATTACTTTGACTATCGGTCCAAGTCAGACCCAGATGGTGCGAATGATTGGGCAATGGAAAACGGATTTTCCGGTTTAGTAAAAGAATGAACGGTATCCAAGCAATCCGCCCGTATTGGGTGCGTAGCTTCCGTCCCGAAACGATTCTAGCTGACCTGGTGGTACAATGATCCAACGGTCGCCGAACGGTCAAAAGCTTTAATACACCCGCTGTCCTAATGACAGTCTGCTTCCCCAAAGGCGCAATTAGCAAAATACTGCCGTAACGTAGTTCGCGGTAGATCCCCATCTGCTATGGCAGGATTTTTAGTTCGCTACCATATGGTACGGGCGTACCGCAAGGAGCTGAGAATTAATATTTTGAAGACAACTACTGCAGCGGCAATACTGCTAACGGAATCCTCTGCAGGCTACGCATCAGGGCCATATACCCTTGACTCTGGCAGGTTGACATTTGAACTAACTGACGGTGACGATAATTTGGTGCTGTCACAAGATTCAAACGACATTGAGTACACCTTAGATGGACAATCAGGTTCAATTAGTGGCGTGGAAAGCGTCACTGTGTGGTCAAAAGGTGGTGATGACACGATTTCCATTTGGGTTTAGACCTCACTGACAGTATGGCGATTAAGTCTACCGATGGAGATAACAACATTTCCATCGACCATAGCTTTATACGCGGCACACTACACATAGATACGGGAAAAGGTATAGACGATATCGTTGTGACTCAAACCCGCGTGAATGGATCTAGTGATATAAAAACCAACGCGGGGGATGACATTATTAATATCACTGATGCATGGTTCCGCCATACATTCGATCTGAACAGCGGGTCCGGTGCTGACGCTGTAAAACTACTTGCTGTAGACGATTCGCTTGACATTGTGAAGGAGGCCGTGTTCAAAACCAGAGATGGTGACGACAAGCTAATTGTAGATGGCATCATCGCAGTGAAAAATTTCAGAATCCATAACGGATCTGGTATGGATCATGTGGAGTTAGTAAATAACGACATCAGAAAAAACCTGAAAGTAAGAACAGGTGCCGATGATGACAATCTAACAGTCAATGATAATTCCGTAAGAGGTAAGGTTACATTTGACGGTCGTGGTGGTGATAACGATTCATACAGCGATAACGAGTTAAATGACTATCAAGGCAGATACACTCGGAATAACTTCGAACTCATGGGGAAGCCTGATGAGGTAGTTGATTCCGTGGGAGACTGTTTATTTACTGATCCTTCGTGTGTAACAGCCTGTCCAATCGAACAAACTGCTAGAGACCGCGTGGCAAGCCTGGTGGGGAGTGATGGAATCACGGGAGTTATTCCTCAATTCGGACAAATTGAGAATGGTAACGCACTATGCTCAGTAAACTTCATCCCATCTTCCCCAGACAGCTCACCGTCGTTGCTGACTTTTATTAACCCAGCTTCTGGATTGTTAACTTTGGGTTTTATGGGGGCCATCGAAAGACCAGATGAAGGGATTGAAATCGTTACCACCTTTCCGGGTGCGACAGGTGAGACAGCAAGCGCATGTGCGATGTTCTTGGGCTGCCCTTTCCCATAGTAAAACGTGTGCTGTAAAGGGAAATAAGCAAGTCGGCACCTTGGGTGCCGACTGACTCTACTCTTAAAGACGGTTTGCTTTTGCAATTTGCAATAACATTGTCCATGGTTTATCCCGCTACTTCCAATCCACTGAGTGAAGGGGGGTAACCGCGAAAGTCAAACATCACTCGATTTACTTGAAAAACGTTTTATCTGGATGTTTTTTACGCTTGAAGTTGGCGACCAGGATTTTCCAGAATGCGGGCAGTCAAAATAGATATTTGAAAATGCTGACCGACAGCAAAGGGTTCATCTGGTAGTCGTCGTAGGTTGGGGTGAGCTTGCGAACCCCTACAATCTCGATGCTACCCCATCGGCGTGACGTCTCATCAACACCTATTGATTATCCTAAAACGTCCGTGGGTTAATGTTGGGATTCGAGTTATCGTCAGCAACTGGTGACTGATGCTCTGAACGATCCAATGATATTGGAACGTATAAAAATTGCTTGATCAATTGAGGGAGTTATTGAAATACTTAGAGCAGAAACTCAAGAGAAGCTTCGAATTTACAAACAAGAGAATGGTTTGGACGAAAACGGTGTCAAAAAGTAAATGTTGAATATTTAAAGCTTAGCTGGGTGAAGAGGGTGTGAATCAGCACAGTTGCTAAACAGGAATAGTCATATTCTTACTAAAAGCACAGTTAGAACGGATACAGTGCGGATCCACCTGTCTTGCTTAAAAACGACATTGGCAGCACTATATGGATGGTAATTGGTGCACCAGGCTTGTGGTGGGGAACCTTCGCAAAACTTCTTTGTCATTCTCTACGAGAAGTTCCACTTAACAGTTACAGGTTTTCACAATGAAATTTTCTACCTTAGTCATGTCTGCTGCTCTGCTTGCAGGGTCTGCCGTGGCCGCTGATTTTTCTGCCGTACCTTCTGGCGAATACAATGTCGACCCGACGCATGCTTATATAAATTTCCAGTACAATCATCTTGGCTTGTCGAACCCGGTTCTGCAGTTCGATGAATTCGATATCTCGATGGATCTAGATACCGCCGACCCGTCCAAGTCTTCGGTAAATGTTGAGATTGTTACTGAT
>CAZQKJ010000108.1:0-10000 GCA_964593315.1 uncultured Granulosicoccaceae bacterium | reverse complement strand
GTGAATTGAGTATGCAAATTCCGGAGTCTGTCAAAGTCACCTTTAAGGGTGAGATGAAACCCTATATGGATTTCCGCGATGTTGTGCATGCCACACAGATGCAGATGCTTGATCAGTTTGGCGACAATGTCTTCCAGAGTCGAGTTATTGAAGTGCACCTGGGCACGCTTTTGGCGGATCAGGCATTCACCTTCACAGACTGGACTGCAGAAATGAAAGCCAAGGCGTCTATTTGTATATCCCAGGATGACAAGCTGATCGAATCGCTTGAGATTGCCAAGAGTCGCATGCAGATCATGGTTGAAAAGGGCATGGAGAATGAAACAAAAGTTCTTGCCAACCTTATAGGCATTGCTGATAAGCGTATTAAAGACATCAAGTCGGGTGCGGCACCGGCCTTAAAACCTGATGACAACGCAGTATACGCGGCAGAGGTAGTAGTTGATCTTGATCTGATTGATGAACCGATGATTGCAGACCCTGATGTTAACAACGACGATGTCTCCAGACGCTACACGCACGATGTGATACGTGAGCTTTCGCACTACAAGGGCAGCAAAGAGGTAGATCTGGGTTTTGTGGGTTCCTGTATGGTGCACAAGGGTGATCTTAAGATCATTGCACAGATGTTTCGCAACCTTGAGTCAGACCACGGCAGTATTGAATTCAAAGCGCCATTGGTAGTCGCTGCACCCACTTACAACATCATTGATGAGCTCAAAGAAGAAGGTGACTGGGAAGTGCTGCAGAAGTATTCTGGTTTTGAGTTTAATGATGACGCGCCAAAACAGAATGCACGTGTGGAGTACGAAAACCTGATGTATCTGGAGCGCCCGGGTTGCAACCTGTGTATGGGTAACCAGGAGAAAGCAGAAAAAGGGGATACCGTTATGGCAACCTCTACGCGCTTATTTCAGGGCAGAGTGGTTGAAGATTCGGAGCGCAAGAAAGGCGAATCATTGTTAGCCTCTACCCCTGTTGTGGTGTTGTCTGCCATTCTGGGTCGTACACCCAAACTCGATGAATACAAAGAGGCGGTTGAAGGCATCAAACTGACGGATTTTAAGCCGCCGGAAGAAGAGATGAGTATCGAGCCTTCAGGCATTCCGGGTATTGGATTGAGAGTGGAGGGCACCCCTGGTGCATCTCCGAGCTGATAAAGGCACGAAGGTATGATGTTTAAAGAGGGCGCTTTTATGAGCGCCCTTTTTTTTAGCCCTTTCAGTGTTGATTGCGCTTTGGGCTCTTTCGGACAGGTTGTTGTATCAGGCTTGAGCCAAGGTTAGTTTCTAGGACGAGGCTCGAGTGTGTTTGGGTGAGCTTGGTTGAGCTGCTGTCGCCGCGTGAAACGCAAACAAAAAGAAACTTATCCCTCTCCCAGTGCAAACTACGCACTGGAACACACCCTGCGGGAGAGTGACCGGTCGGGGTAGTCTGATGTTTTCGTGCCTGATGCGTTCTGGTGTCGTTTCCTCAGTGTGTTATCTTGTGACATGCTATGTGTCTCAAGAGGTAATGGGTTTTGATACGCGGTAACTGTCGGCCGAGCGAGGGCGCTTCGACGGGCTGAAACAAAAACTGAAAAGTTACTTTGGACAATGCTCCGAAGACGTCAGCTATGTGGTTTAAAGTTTCGACGCCAACACCCAATAGGGTCTTTCTTTGCAGATTTCGCATGTTTTAAGCGAAAGCTGGTTGTTGAGATTGATGGTGAGTATCACAACCATTTTGTTGAAAAAGACGAAGCTCGAGAAAAATATTTGAGGTCGCAGGGTTGGGATGTTTTTAGGGTCACGTCAGAGCAGGTAAATCAGGAATCTTATGGAGTGGTGATCATGATTGTGAATCACCTGGGATTTGGATTGAATAAAATTGATTTTTAACAGCGTGGAAAAGTAACAGATTTTCAATACCACTCAAAACTACTACTCTGCCCGCAGGGTGTGCTCCAAAGCGTAGTTAGCGAAGGGAGAGGGTTTTAATAAAAGCCAAATTTTTGAATGAACGAACTCAATCACATACCCATCCTGGATGTCAGCCCTCTCCACACTGCTGGCAAAAATAAAAAACACCAGCTAGCCAAAGAGTTCTACAACGCCTACTCGACAGCAGGCTTCAGTTACATCATCAATCACAACATCCCTGATTCAATAATCGAACGGGTATTTGAAGCATCACGTAAATTCCACGCGTTACCTCTTGATAGAAAAATGCAGATTGAACTCAATCATCTGCACCGTGGTTTTATACCTATCAATACATCTACCGACGTAAACTCCAAACTTGCTGACGTAAAACATCCGAATCAGTCGGAGAGTTTTATGATGATGAGAGAAGATGCACCGGATTCACCTTGTGTGCAGGCGGGCGATTACCTGGCAGGTCCTAATCAGTGGCCTGATCTTAACGGCTTTCGTGAAGATGTCATGTCCTATAACCATGCGATGTCTGATCTGGCAATGAAGCTGGTTGATCTGGTGGCGCTGGCTCTCGATGCCGGTGACGAATTTACCAGTGGCTTTAAAGTGCCCACTACCTGGCTGCGACTGCTTCACTATCCAGCTGTTGCTGATACCAGTTTGAAGGCACTGGAAGCTCGCGGTGTTTACGGTTCAGCACCCCATACCGACTTTGGTTGCCTGACGTTACTTGTGCAAGATGATATCGGTGGACTACAAGTGCAAACAGCCGATGAGCGGTGGATTGATGTTCCGCGTATACCCGGGTCATTCGTGGTTAACGCGGGTGATATGTTGCAGCGGTGGTCGAATGGACGTCTTAAGTCAACTCCACATCGGGTGATCAATGCCTCGGGCAAGGCACGATACTCGTGCCCGTTCTTTTTTGATCCGAATGTCTCAACTGATGTTGAGCCCCTTGGTTCGTGTGTCAGCTCAGAGTATCCCGCGGCGTTTGATGCGGTGAATTTTGGAGAGTTTTTAAAGGCTGAACTGCAGGCAGGGTACGACAAACATCGGTCAGATAATGCCTGAGCTTTTTCGCAGCTAGCGTTGCTTCATAATGCGCCGTTTTTCGCGATCCCAGTCACGGGCTTTTTCAGTGGCGCGCTTATCGTGGGTTTTCTTACCTTTACCCAAACCGATTTGAAGTTTTACCCTTGCGCGTTTCCAGTAAAGTTTGAGTGGTACGATGGTGTAGCCCTTGCGGTCTACCTGACCAATCAGTTTACTGATCTCTTCCCGGTGCAGCAGCAGCTTGCGTTCGCGCAGTGGTACAGCAACAACGTGTGTAGAGGCGGTCATCAGCGGGGTGATCTGGCACCCGACTAAAAATGCTTCGCCATTTTTCAGGAATACGTAACAGTCGTTCAGTTGAACGCGACCGTCGCGCAGGCTTTTGACTTCCCAGCCCAACAGGGCGAGGCCGGCTTCATAGGTATCTTCAATCAGGTAGTCGTGGCGGGCACGCTTGTTTACCGCAATTTGGGAAGAGTCGCCTTTCTTTTTCTTCGGTTTAGCCATAACCTCAAGTATAACCTTTTATTGGTGGACAATAACCCAATGCCGACTGTTGAACGCAGTGCACTCGTACCCTATTCAGCGCAACAGATGTACCAGCTGGTCAATGACGTAGAGTCATACCCCGAGTTTCTACCGTGGTGTAGCGGGGGATCTGTACTTGAAGACAGCGAGTCTGTACGTGTGGCGAGGGTGGATATAAGTAAGGGTCCAATCAAACAGCATTTCACCACCCGAAATGAACTCACCGATGGTGAGGAGATTAAATTGTCTCTGGTGGAAGGCCCGTTTAGTCAGCTGCAGGGGCAGTGGTCATTTGCGGCAATTGGAGACAGCGGCTGCAGAGTCACCTTTAATACTCAATTCAGTTTCAGCAGCAGGATAATAGAGAAAACCGTGGGTCCGGTATTCAATGAGATCTGCACACGGCTGGTCGATGCCTTTGTCGACCGGGCTAAACAGGTCTACTCTTGAAGGTTGAGGTGGTCTACGCCATGCCGGAGGAGCAAAGCATAGTGGAGCTTGAGCTGGCTGAAGGCGCAGTTGTTCGTGATGCGGTAGTGGCCAGTGCATTGTCGGAGCGCTATCCAGCTATACAGGTGGGTGCAACCCCGGTGGGAATTTACGGTGAAAAAGTGCAGTACGATACCGTGCTTCGTGATGGTGACCGTGTAGAGATTTATCGCCCGCTTGAAGTTGATCCGATGGAGGCCAGGCGACTGCGCGCTCGATCCCAAGGCCGATAATTGGGCCGATAATTGGGTCGGTAACACGGTAACGCTAACCCCAGAGCAAAAAACCTGCAGCTAAAAAAGAAACTGCCTGTCTGAGCGTGAGACTTTATCAGTCAGCTGTGTAACGATTCTATTCTTCAGTGGCGGCGTTTTCTTCTGTCTCTTTGCTGAGGCCATCTGAATCCAGGCTTGCCACCTGATCGTTTTGAAAGTCCAGTGACAATCGTTTTACCTGTGGATCTTCGCCGGAGCGATTCAAACTATAGATGTATTCCCATCGGTCGGGGTTGATCTGGTTCGTGGCTACCGGTCTGCCAAGTAGTGACACCACCTGACCGCGACTCATGCCGACGGTTACCTGTGAAACCAGATCATCCGGGAGCAGGTTGCCTTGCTGAATATCAATCTTGTGAGGACGGGGCAGCCACCATGCACCGCAGGCACTGAGTGTTAAAAATAGCGGGATAATGGCAATCGCCAGTAGCTTGCTTGATTTCATTTTTTGATCTGTTGCGTGCTGAGTAGGTGGATTCTACCTAATGCCTGCCGCAAGGCCAGTTGCATTGTGATTAAGTAAGTTGCTTTCTGCCTGAACTGCAGCGCTCAGTATTCCTGGTGGTGATTTTCTCTGTGCTGTTTGCGCTATGGGGTCTGTTCTTCGACTGCCGCGAGCATTTCTTTGGCGTGTGCGAGGGTGCGTTTGGTGATTTTGACACCGCCGAGCATTCGTGCAATTTCTTCCAGTGATTCTTTTTCAGTAAGAGTGCGAGACTCAGCCAGAGTTTCGTTGTCACTGGATTTTTTAGACACTTTGACGTGGAAGTGGCCTTGCGCTGCTACCTGGGGCAGGTGAGTAACACACAGCACCTGGCAGCGGTGGCCAAGTTGTCGCAGTTGCTGGCCTACGGTTTCTGCAACGCCACCACCGACACCGGTATCGACTTCATCGAAGATCAGTGTTGGTACACGGTTGCGTTCAGAAGTGATTAATTGAACCGCCAGACTTAAACGCGATAGCTCTCCACCGGATGCAACATCGGACATAGGGCGGGGTGCGGCCCCCGGATTTGCGCTCACGTTAAACAGGACGTGATCTAGCCCGTTGACAGATGGTGTATCGGTTGGTTTGCTGCTGCATTCAATCGCAAATTTGCCACCCTTCATGCCCAGTGTTTGCATGGCATCGGTTAAGTAGTCTTCTAATTGCTTTGCCGCAGCAAGACGTTTTTTCGTGAGTTTTTTTGCAGCGGCCTGGTATGTGGCGGTAGCTTTTTCAAGATCCTTGTTTAATGATGCGATCGATTCATCCATGGATTCAAGTTCATTAAATTCTGTGGTGAGTTTAATTGAGTACTCACTCAGTTCACTGACATCGATCTGATGCTTTTTGGCCAGTTGATGGGCGCTGGATAATATTGAATCCAGTTGATTAAGACGCTGTGGTTGCGGTTCTATTCCGTGTGAGTATTGTCTGAGGGTATCCACGCCTTCTTCAAGTTGTATGCGTGCCGAGCTGATGAGCTCTGCTACCTCTGCTGTGGTGTTGTCATGTGCAAGAAGCTCCGCAATGGCTTTCTCTACTTCGGTAATTTGGCTCAGTACCGACTTGGGGTCATCCTGCAGTAGATCCATTGCGCGACTGCTGAGGTCTCCCAGTTCAGTCGCGTTGGCAAGGCGTCTGTGCTCAAGATCAATGGCATCAAGGTCTATGGTTTCAAGTGACAGCTTTTCAAATTCCTGAATCTGGTAACGCAAGGTATCCAGACGATCGCCGCGTGCCTGTATGCGTTCCTGTGCAGTGGTAATTGAACGGTTGATCTTGTTCCAGTCGTTCCAGATATCGCTGACGTTCTTTATAAGCTTCTGACAGTCGCCAAAGTCATCCAGGATGTCGCGTTGTTTGTCTGGTGAGGTAATCAGCTGGTGATCGTGTTGTCCGTGAATGTTAACCAGCAACCTGCCAAGCTCTTTTAAGTTACGCAGCGTGACGGGGGAGCCGTTGATGAACGCACGTGACTTACCATCTTTGGATACCACGCGCCGCAGGATGCACTCGGCTTCGTCATCTGGCTGATCCATTGAGTGATCCGACAGCCACTGGCTGGCCTCGGTGACAGATGTGACATCAAATACCGCACTGATTTCAGCGCGCTCTGCACCGTCCCGTACAGCGCTGGGGGAGGCTCTGTCACCCAGTACCAGGCCTAGTGCGCCCAGCAGAATAGACTTGCCGGCACCGGTTTCACCCGTCAGGGTGGTCATGCCGGTGTTTAGCTCCAGCGAGCTGCTGGTAATGATGGCGAAATCTTTGACGTTAAGTGCAACTAGCATCGACCGGCTTTTACATGGTTTGAGTGTTAGGTGGTGGTAGTCACATCATACTACTTATAGCTGCGGAACTTTCACGATCAATGTGCTGACTGGTGTGAAATTATGATGAAATTGCCGGTCTTTCACACCAATGTACGGAGCTGTGAGCCTTGCTGGTTCGGGGTGGGTTCCGGGCTAATATGTGTCGCTCACTCGGGCCGCTGCCGTCAGGCAAACGGCTGCTTCAGGCAAGCGGCTATCGGGCTTGTGCCGAGATCAACCCCAGTTGAGCTTTTCGCGCAGTATATGGTGGTAGTCGTAATTTGACGGGTGCAGTATGCGGATGGGTTTGTCGTGTTTGCGTACTTCGATGATGTCTTCGTTCTGCAGGTCATTGTAGACCTGGCCGTCGCAAACCATCTGCGCGTGAACGGTTTTCTTTTCAGTGACCAGTACTGATATATGCGAATCCGCACTCACCACCAGAGGACGGCTGCTGAGTGTATGCGGACAGATAGGTTGAACCACCAGTGCCGGCAGGTGCGGGTTAACGATGGGGCCGCCACTTGATAATGAATACGCGGTAGAGCCAGAGGGCGATGCGACGATCACGCCGTCGGCACGTTGCGACAACACAAAACTGCCGTTGATAGAAATTTCAAATTCAAGAATCTGCAGGACATTTTTGGTGCGCATTACCATGTCGTTGAAGGCCAGCGACTGATGGATAATTTCGCCGCGGCGAGCCAGCTGGCAATGCAGCATCAGGCGTTCTTCCTGCTGGTAGTTGCCTTCGATGATCTCCACCAGCTCGTGCAATCCATCTTCCGGCGATACATCCACCAAAAATCCCAGGCGGCCGCGGTTTACGCCAACCAATGGCACGTCCGCCTCAACCAGAGATCGAGCGGCGTGCAACAGCGTGCCATCACCGCCTATGACCACGGCGAGGTCACACTCGCGACCGATGGTTTCGATATCCACTGCGATCGGACCGCCCAACAGGCCACGCGTGCTGCTATCGAGCAGGACTTCAAGTCCTTTCGCCTTCAGCAAGTTAAAGACGTTATTCAGGGTTTCGGAAACACTCAGGTCATTGCTTTTGGCGATTAAACCTACTTTGTTGAAATTCGGCATCCGCATAAGATATCACGCCGGGATGTTTGATAGATACGGTGTAGTCTGAATTTCTGTTCACAGCTCACTCACAGCCTGTGTTTCGGCTGTGCTTGGGATGAATATTGAGCGAGTCGAGTTTCGGGAATTTCGGTCATCCTGAGCCTTTGGGGATCAGTATTGCGTCACTCGCGAGCTTAAGGTTTCGGGATGTGTCAGATCTGCAGGAGCCGTCTCAGCTCGTACAGGTGTTCAAGCGCCTGGCGGGGAGTGGTGTTGTCAGCATCGATTTGTTCGATGTAGTCTGCCAACTCACTGTTCTCCTGCTCGAATAATCCCATTTGTGGCCCCGCTGTTGTCGAGATGGCCGGTGCTGGTTTGTCATTCTCCAGCGCCTCCAGTCGCAGTCGTGCTTCACGCAATGTGGCAGACGGCAGGCCCGCGAGCTTTGCCACCTGTAGTCCGTAGCTTTTGTTTGCAGCCCCGGATTTAACATTGTGCATAAATACGATTTCGTCGTTGTGCTCCACTGCATCGAGGTGTACGTTGCCGATCACCTTGTGGGTGTCTGCGAGCGTTGTCAGCTCGAAGTAATGCGTAGCAAAAAGTGTAAAGGCTTTGTTTTTGTTGGCAAGCGCTTCTGCACAGGCCCAGGCGAGGGACAGGCCATCATAGGTGCTGGTGCCGCGCCCGATCTCATCCATCAATACCAGGCTGTGTGCTGTGGCGTTATGCAGAATACTTGCGGCTTCAGTCATCTCTACCATGAAGGTGGAGCGTCCGCTGGCCAGATCGTCTGATGCACCAATACGAGTAAAGATGCGATCAATGGGGCCGATCACGCAATCATTGGCAGGCACATGACAACCAATGTGTGCCATTAGGGCAATCAGTGCAGTCTGGCGCATATAAGTTGATTTACCGCCCATGTTAGGTCCGGTAATTAACAGCATGCGGTGATTGGTATCAAGGTGTAGATCGTTTGGCACAAACGGGTCTTTGAGGCTTGCCTCTATTACCGGATGACGCCCTGCGTTGTATCGAATACCCGCTTGATCCTCGAACATCGGTCGCGACCATTGATTGCTAACCGAGCGCTCTGCCATGTTGCACAGAACGTCCAGCTCGGCGACGGCTCTGGCGCATTGTTTCAGTGCCGGCAGGTGTGCGGCCAGATCCGTTAGCAGGTTTTCATACAGCGATTTCTCACGACTCATTGAGCGCTCACGAGCGGACAATACTTTATCTTCAAACTCTTTGAGTTCTTCAGTGATGTATCGCTCGGCACCCTTTAGGGTTTGACGTCGTGTGTACTCGGGTGGAACCTGTGCCTTACTGGCTTTGGATACTTCAAGGTAGTATCCATGTACGCGATTAAATCCCACTTTAAGGCTTGCTACGCCTGTGCGCTCGCGTTCACGAATTTCAAGATCGGTTAAAAAGCCGTCTGCGTTTTCACTGAGTGCGCGTAGTTCATCGAGCGTGGCATCGAAACCGGTTTTTATAACGCCGCCATCTTTTAAAGTTGCAGGTACTTCATCGTTTAAGGCGCTATTTAATAACTCTCTTTCTTTCTCAAAGCCGTTAAGGCAATCACCGATACCAGACAACAAGGCATCTTCCACTGTGCTACAGCCGTGATTGAGTTCAGGTAGTCTGCGCAAGCTATTACGCAGGCCAAGCAGATCACGCGGTCTGGCACTGCCTATCGAGATGCGTGCAAGGATACGGTCTATGTCTGCAATGCCGGTGAGTTGCTCAGTTAGTAAAAAGTGCAGTGGATTATCTGCAATCAGCTTGTCTATCGCATCGAAACGGGTATTTAATTCCTTGTGGCTGCGCAGTGGGCGGTTAAGCCAGCGTGACAGCAAACGACTGCCCATGCTGGTGCAGGTTTTATCAAGAATGGCTTTGAGTGTGGCGCCCGGTTGACCGCTAATGCTTGAGTCGAGCTCCAGATTGCGTCTTGTGGTCGCATCGAGTGTGACGGCATCTCCCTGTGATTCTGTGGTGATGCCTTCAATGTGTGGTGGCGTGCCGCGATGGGTTTCCTGCACATATTGAAGTACGCAACCGGCGGCAGCTGTGGCAAGTTTTAGTTCTTCACAACCGAAGCCCTGCAGGTCTTTGGTGCGGAACAACTCGCACAGCTGTTCATGCGCTGTGTTTGCATCAAAGTGCCAGGGAGGGCGGGTGCGCAGGGTAAAGGGTTCTTGCCAGTCGGCGCTGCTGGCGGCTTCTGAGGTCAGTAGCTCACGCGGTGAGAGTCTGGCAAGTTCTGACTGAAGCAGAGTGTCGGATTCAAACTCTGTGACAAAAATAGTGCCGACCGCCAGATCAATACTGGCAATACCGTGGTGG
>CAZQKJ010000107.1:0-10014 GCA_964593315.1 uncultured Granulosicoccaceae bacterium | reverse complement strand
ACACAGGTCTGATTGAACTCCCAACCGAAACCGTCACCGTCAGTGTCGGTGATATTGCCACTACAGGATGGGAAGTTGGCAAAAGGATTTAACTCATCCGGTATTGCTGCGGGTGTGGCTGCCGGTGCAGCAGTCTGGTTGAGAACGGCAGGGGCGCTGCTGGTGAACACACAGGTTCGGTTAAACTCCCATCCATAGCCATCACCGTCAGTGTCGGAGATATTGGCACTGCAAGCTGGGAAGTTAGCAAAAGGATCCAGAGGATCCGGTGTTGCGGAGCTAATTGTGGAGACTGCCGGTTCAGTGGTGTACACGCAGGTCTGATTGTTTTCCCATCCAAAACCGTCGCCATCAGAATCTATAGACGTTGCGCTGCATAGTGGGAAGTTGGCAAATGGATTTAAGGGATCGGGTGTAGGGGTATCGGGTGTAGGGGTGTTGTCTGCCGGAGTCGCTGCGTTGTGAGTGAATACGCACGTCTGGTTGTTCTCCCAACCGAAGCCGTCGCCATCTTCATCGGTAGACGCTGTGCAAAGCGGAAAGTTGGCAAACGGGTTGAGTGGATCGAAAGTGGTTGTGTCTGTTGTGTTATCAGACACGGGTGCCGCGCCGGCGACAACCATACAAGTTTGATTGTTCTCCCAGCCAAAACCGTCGCCATCTGCATCCAGAGCTGCACTGCTGCAGTCAGGATAGGTGATTATTGATGTTTCTGATTCAACGACTGGGTTTGGCGCTGTTACCGGTTGGACTATCGGTTGCGGTTGATCGACTGGGTCGTCAACCGGAGCTGAGTCAACGGGTGCAGGTTCAACGGGCGCGGGCTGTGTAGTTTGAGCGGGATAAACCAGATCAAGATTCCAGGTTGCACCGGTTTGCTGGCAACGATTGCCGGTATAGTTCCCGGCTGCGCGTGGTATCCCCGGGCATACAGATTCATCGGCTGCATTATTTGCCGGGCCGTGCCCACACTGAATCGTGTTGTAGTAGACCCGGTTGTTAAATCTGCCTGATCCGAATCGCGATGTAATATCACTACAGACTTGTGGAACGGACTTTACGCCATCCGGAGTATCAACAGTGATCGATGATAATCCATGGTCGAAATTAGAATCACAATAACATTGACCGTCTACAGAGTAGGAGTCGCTCCAAACCGTCGGCGAGTTGGGTTGTGCAACATTATTTTGGGACAGGTACACAGCGGCAAAGTCGTCGACAGTAGCAACGACGTTTTTTCCAACACCTAAAATGTGCAGCAATTCAACGGTGTCTGAGAAATCGAGTTTGTTGTTTGGATTTAAATAATTGAATGCCGCTTGCCACGCTGACCCGTACTGACTATTGGTTGCGATGTTTACAAACGATGCACTCTTTTGATTGAGGTCGGCGGTTTGGTTGTCGCCATTGCCGTCCGCAATCTTCACATAGTTAGTGTTGTTACGGCTATAGTTCAGATCGGACTGCGTTGACTGGGCTTCGTTCCAAACACTGTGCTGTATCACGTTGACACGCTGGCGGGTGTTAATCGAGGGATTATTGTTGGCCAGCAAGCGCAGTACATCGGCTGTGAAATCAGCTTGTCCTCCCTCGGCAATCCAGATGTCCCCACCGTTTTGCAGGGTCGCGAGCCACGCAGCGTAGGTTGCGTTGACGGCGGCAGATCGATTGTTGTGTGCATCCAGCCAGCCTGAGCCCCATGCGGCAGTCATGACTGCTTCAGCACCGGGTTGGTATTGGTTTGCATTTCTGCCGTAAGCGCCACTGACTACGAGCGGTTGAATGCCCAGTGAGCGGACAATTGCCAGTGCCGCCACAGTGGCGTGTCCGTCGTCTTTGTCAGGTGCATGGTCATAATGCAACGAGATGAGATCTCTATCCTGGACGAAATCAGCCTGGGCAACGGGTAAAATACAGCACAGCAGTAGCGTAAGGAGGTAACGGTGCATTGTGATTCTTGCGCACGTACTTCTCTGCGAATTTGATTCGCTTGAGGAATACATGACTTGCTTTTCCGGTGCAATCGAGGATCGGTATAATGCAGAAAATGTTGGGGGGTTAGCCGTGCACAGTTCACATTCGCTGGTGTCGTCACCTTTAATTGTATTACCGGCGCGCAAGCTTGGCGCAGGCGCTGGTCTGATAGTCAGACCGAGCGTAGATTCACGTTACAAATTCTGTTTTGACATCGACTCCGAGATGCCATTACAGTTGGAAATGCGTTAAAAATTGTGTTGGGTAATCGCGCTGGATATCGTCTCTGTCAGGAGTGTTGTTGAGTCGTAGATAGTTTTGAACTCGTCAACTTCAGGGACATCGGTATCTTTGAAAAGATATTCCAAGTGCCCGTATGCCAGTGGCTGGTAGATCAGATCTGCGAGGATGGTGTAGGTGCCATTGCCTGGTACCGGAACTCGGTACTCGAAGATATCAAGACCCGCGTTGAAGTTGTCGTCCAGCAGTGCTTCACCAACCACTGCGACGTCGCTGCTCACTATGTGCTTATCGAACCCGACCGGGGTTAACCGATTATCTTTTAAGTGTCTGGCCGCCTCAATTAAAGAGTGCGTTACCTGACCCGTGGTGTCACCCATGATGGATTCGAAGATTAGTACCTGATCTTCACGGTTGATGCTGTTGTAGTGGGGTTCGTAGTCAGTGTAGTTTGTGTCGCCATCTGCACCGACGATACTTCCGTCCGGATTAATCTTCCCTGATTCAAATACCACTGCACCTGATGCATCGGTAACGACAAAGTGTACGAATACCCGTCGAGATGGATAACCACTGGGCAATTTATGCCCTGTGTTGTTTTGAATCCTGAGTGTAGTGACCAGGGTGCTGCCTTCAGTGCGAACACCTGCGATGGTCAGATCTGCAGAAGTTTTAAGGAATTCTCGATTACGGCTGATCGCCTGATCAAATCCTGTGACCTGAATACCCAGTTCCTCCCGAAAGTTCTTAAACATATCCAGCATCACGGTATTTGCACCGAGAAATGTATGCTCAGAAAAGTCTGAACGGCGTATATCGGTACCGGAGGATGCCAGTGTCGTTGTACTGCTTATCTTAGGCATGTGGCAGGACTGACAGTTGGCATCTTTGGCGCCACCTTGACGATAGTCACTGTTGGCCCACTCGGTAAATGTTTGTTGTTCCGGGAATCTATCTTCTATAACTGCCGGAATGATCTCGCCGTTGCTATCAACCGTAGGGGTTTTAAGATCGTGGCAAGTTCCGCATACAGATGACTCACTCATATGCGGCCCGTAGATCGGTGTGAAGTCAGAGTTAGCAACCATATAGGCCCCGAGCGGATCAGTATACTGGGCATAGGCCGGGCGGTTTTCCTTTTGCTCTGGTGGCAGGGTTGGAATTGAAAAGTTGCCGGACATGGCTGCTATCGTACCGAGACTGCCGGTATCCTCAATTTGATGGCACAGTGTGCAACTAACGCCATCCATTGCATGGTCAAAGTATGGGTTCTCGGGATTCAGTATACCGTCACCAAACAGTGCCAGTTCCGCTCCATCCTTGCGAGCTGCCTCGTTTGCCATGGGTGCATGACAGCGTGTGCAGGTGTCATCCACTTCATGGGTCAGGTGTGGGTAGTTTTTAATTGTGGCGGCTGCTTTGGCGCGCCAGTACGGATCACGGGCAGAGTTTGCCATAGTGCTGGTTTCCCAGGCTGTGCCTATGGATACGTCCTTACCTGTGTCGTCCTGTAAGTCGTTATGACAAACCGTGCAGGCACCGCTACCGGAAAAGTGATCGGCTACAAAGTTTGAGTTAGAAACAGGCAAGGCGGGAATTGCGCCGAAGCCAACTGATGTTGCCGGAATTGCACCTTGCGGTGCAGCAGGTGTTGCCTTGGTTACTGTGTCTTCATCGTCAGTGTCGGCGCCACCGCAGGCACCCAGTATTAAGGATGCAATCAGCACTGTAGCTAATCTTATATTTTTATAAACGGGCTTTGCCAACATATCCAATCCGTAGTTACGACGTGAGCGACGCATGCAAATGAATGTACAGAGCGGAGCTATCGGCGGATGGGAAATTCTCTTGAACTGGAATTTCACAAGGTTGCTATTTGCAGTGCTTTATATAAACCCGGGCTCTTAGTGCACTGATTCATCTGTTTTGATTGATCTGCCATATTGCCGCTGGCGAATACGTAATCTTTACAAGCTTTAGGTGATTAGTCTTAAACTGGCTAATAAGTCACAAAAAATATTTACCTTATTTCTAAGACAATAGTTAACAATTTCCCGCTATTCCAAATAGCCCGTGATGACACTTAGTATCAGCGCTGATTGGAACGCTGATTCTCCAGGAAATCAAAACTAGTTCTAAAGCACTAGCATCTAACTTGCAGACCCGATGGGTACCAAGAGCGGAATCCTCCCGCTTAATCATCCAATCAGTGTGGTGCTACTGTGTTAGAAAAAATATCCAAAAAATTGCTGGGTGCAGCGGCGGTAACGGTTGCCCTTACGGCCTGTGGAGGAGGTGGCTCCTCTGATGTTGAAGAGTCTGTCGGCGAGCCCCTCACTGGCGCGGCTATAGACAACTCTACCGATACTGGTATTGACCAGAGCAGTGGTGGTGAGTCTGAATCATTCGACCAAAATGCAGAATCAGAAAATGAAGTTGTCACTACTTCCGAGCCTGAGGAAAACTCTGAGCGAGCAGAAGTCAATGAAACTGACAGAACAGAGCCCGTTGCAGTAGCTCCTGATGTAGAAGAAGTCGAAGCCAAAGAGTCTGTTGACGAGTCCGTCACTGAAGTTTCGGATGGCGCAGGCGCTGATAACTCGGGCGCTGATAGCTCAATTTCGGACAGCGCAGAAGCTTTCAAAACTGATCAGCAGATTGACCCGAACGCAGATGTAGAGACGGTTGTCACTCCCAGTGCCACCGACCCGTTCAGCAAATTTCAGCTGGATGATGCGCTCTACACAAATAACGTTTATGACGGTCGCCAACTTGATGCTACCAACAACTGGAGCTTGATATTTTACGAAGGTGAGCAGGATTTTGTTCGATGGGAAGTACCTGCTCTACTTGGAGACTTTGCTGACCCCTGTTCGAGCCCACAGTCCGCAGAGTCGGTGTCATTGTCATATCGTTTGACATCTCGTAAAGACTCGCCCTCTGAGCGCAATACTTTTGTTCGAGCCTATCCTGCAATGGTTGTTGGCAGTATGGGGGGGCGGTATGAATCATGGGGTGTCGAATGTGGCGCGTTACCAACCATTCTTCCTTCGGTCATGCGACATGGCGGATCTCCGGTTTATCAAATGGAAACAGTCGCTGAAGTCACAGGCTTACCTGTACTTGCCGGTGACCTTGACTATGACATCATGGTTTCGGTTAAGGCAGATATAAACGAAGGTAGTGCAAGTAATGGTATCGCCAATATATTTCTTGATTCCTACTGGCACAACGTATCAGATGTGTCAATTCTACCCGGAGCGAGCACCGAGTTAGTCAACACGATCAACGGGATCAGTTCTGACTTCACTGAAGTGTGGAACCTAAATATCTGGTTTGATTATCCACGGTTTGAAGGGCGAGCCTCATCCTGGACCGGTGGTTTTAAAATTGGTGAGTTGTCGCTGGATGTAGGTGGTGACTTCGATGTCTATTTCAAAATAGAAGGCTCGCGTGACGGACATCGGCCACGATGTCGTTTGGGTACTGAAGAGAACTGCTTTCTATACATAGGTCTGGTCAGTACTGACGACAGCGCCGCGAGAGACGGTACCACAGTGAGCTACACCGAAATTGCAAAGTGGATGCGATCTCCTGAATTTAGAGACTTGTTTCTTGCCGGTGCGCTGGAAACAGACACTCCGGCGGCACGAGCTCATGAAGCATGGCGTTTGATTGATGGTGAAGCAAACGACAAGAATCCTGATACTGCGAAGCGAGGGCCACGATTTCCCGATGAAAATCATGTCATAGGCGGCATTCATTTGGGCAGTGAGCTTTGGTACAACCCTGAAGCAGAAGGCGCGACAATTGTGTTTGATTCACTGGGTGTGGAAGTAGAAGGTAAGGGTCAATTTGGCCGTTACGTTAGATATTGATTAGCTATAGGTTGAATCACGTGAAACTACATTATAAGTCATTATTATCCGCGGCGATCTGTACCGCACTGGTAGCCTGTGGCGGGTCTGATAAAAGCGATCCGGACAACTCAGCTACAGATTCATCTGCCAGCTTAACTGCAGACACTACCAGTCAGGTTGAAGATCAGCTCAACGCTTTGCTTCAGGATGAGTCCGCACCGGATATAGGTCTCTCACTCGATGGAGATGAGCTTGCCGGTGAGCAGTCTTTACTGCTTGAAGGAAACCCGTCTGGTGTACAGGATCTTGTTATTTCAGATGTGGTCGCTGTAATTAGCCCCGCTGCTAATGATAGTGCGTCTGGTATTATTAGCTATGAATTCAAGGTTAATGAGAATGGTGGAAACACAATTGCTCTTGATAACCTGTCAGTAGCCCTTGAGGTGGCAGCAAGCGGCTCTTTCGAAGATAGTTATACAACACCACTGTTTGACATAAGAGAGCAGGGCGGTTCGATACAAAGCAGTGGAGAGTATGCTTTGTCTGCACGCAGCACCGGAACCGATTTGCCTGCTGGCAATTACGCTGCGCGCCTGGTAGTGAATCCTAACTGGCAGAATGCTTTTGATTTTGTCCCGGCTGATAATGGAATTCAGGCATTTCACTTTGCTGATGAACTGGATTATAAGAATAACGCCAGCGAGGTGTTTCAGGTCAATGTGAGGAATACCATCGAGTGTTCTGAAGATGGCTTTGAAAACAACGATAGCTTATCGACCGCTACCGCTGTGCCTGCAGGAGGTCAGATCAGTGCGTCGCTATGCCTTGATGACGTTGATTTCTACTCAGTTCAACTAGCTGAAGATGATGTGACCTCATTGTCTTTTGACTACACCGATGTTAGCAGTAATCCGAACCCTGCAACGCAGTATGTCGTGTTTGATTCTTCATTTAATCGCATTACTGAAGCAACTGTCGCCCGTGAGTCTAATCGCATTGTGATAAACTCTACTGCCGCCGGGCAGTATTATCTGGCTCTGTTTGGCAAGCGTGCAAGTTATAGAATGACTCGCGTCGACGGTGCAGGACTGGCGGATGATTTTACTAATGACAACTTCTTTCATACAGATGTTATCCCGGGCCCGCACAGCTGGCTGACTGGTGCTGTCACGTTAAACCGATTGGCGTTTACCGAAACTCTACTTAATGAACAGGTCGTTAACTGTGGGCGTATTACTACACAGTTTCAGGATAATCAGCCGGTAGCTTATGTTACACCTGATCACTTTGCAGATATTCACGAGTTCCGGTTTCTTGCCGGTGGTGATTACCTGATAGACGATGAACTCGAGAGTGGTTGGCGAGTGGTTGACGGTGATATTAGTAACCGTGACTGGTATAGCCACAGCTATCCGGGATACGCAGAGCGAGTCAGTGATAACAGCTGGAGCTACTGGACTGACGATGGCTTAAGCTATGTTGAGTGTACACTTGAAGTGAATCGATAAAGAGTATGGGCCACTGCGGTGTTCTCCGCAGTGGCATCAATTGATTGTGGGCTAAGTCCAGTCCATAACCACTTTACCGGCCTCACCGCTCAGCATGTGAGAAAAGCCGATTTCAAATTCCTCTGCTGTAATTCTGTGTGTGATCAGGCCGCTTAAATCGAGTCCACTTTGGACCATTGCAATCATTTTGTACCAGGTTTCGAATATCTCGCGACCGTAAATGCCTTTTACTTGCAGCATCTTAAATATTATCTTGTTCCAGTCGACGGCAAATTCGGTGGGTGCAATGCCGAGCAATGCAATCTTGCCACCATTGTTCATCTTGTCAATCATATCGCGCATAGCTGGTGCTGCACCTGACATTTCCAGACCCACATCAAAGCCTTCGTTCATGCCGAGGGAACGCATGACATCGTGAAGATCCTGCTTCTCGGCATTGACAACGTGCTTAACTCCCATGTCTTTAGCAAGTTGAATCCTATATTCAGAGATATCTGTGATAACGACCTTACGAGCGCCAACTCTTTGTGCAACCAGCGCCCCCATGATACCGATAGGACCGGCACCTGTGACCAGTACGTCTTCCCCGATCAGATCAAAACTCAGCGCTGTGTGGACAGCATTACCGAACGGGTCAAAAATAGAAGCCACTTCATCGGTGATGTCTTCGGGAATGGGGACAATATTATCTTCCGGCAGGCAGAGGAACTCTGCAAATGCGCCTGATCGGTTTACACCAACCCCTGAGGTATTGCGACACAAGTGGCCGCGTCCTGCACGGCAGTTGCGACAAGTTCCGCAAATAATATGACCTTCACCTGAAACCCGTTCTCCTATCGAGAACTTTTTCACAGCGGCTCCGGTTTCTACAATCTCGCCACAGAATTCGTGGCCGACCACCATCGGCGTTGGCACTGTATTGGCCGACCATTCATCCCAGTTCCATATGTGTATGTCGGTACCGCAGATGGCAGTTTTTTTAACCTTGACCAGTACTTCATCGGGGCCGGGTACAGGGATTTCTACCTGCTCCATATTAAGACCTGGCCCTGGTGCGGTCTTGACCAGTGCTCTCATCCTGCTCATGCAATCAACTCCATCTTTCTACCTGTTTCAATAAAGGCGTCGATAGCCTGATCCAGTTCTGTGCGACTATGGGCCGCTGACATCTGCGTACGTATACGATCCCTGCCTTTAGGCACAACTGGAAAGCTGAACGGTGCGACATAGACCCCCCGTGAGTCGAGTTCGCGTGCCATGGTCTGAGCCAGTTTGGGATCACCGAGCATAACCGGTATGATCGGATGTTCACCTGCAAGCAGGTTAAAGCCCGCACTGGTCATACGATCGCGAAAGTAGGCGGCATTTTCCATCAGTCTGGTGCGTCGCTCCGTTGATGCCTCCAGCATATCCAGCACCGCAATCGAGGTAGCGGTTATCACCGGTGCCAGTGTATTGGAGAAAAGATAGGGTCGTGAGCGCTGGCGCAACCAGTCGATAACTTCCCGTTTACCGGATGTGTAACCCCCTGATGCACCTCCCAATGCTTTGCCAAGTGTACCGGTAATGATATCAATTCGATCCAGAACATCGCAGTGTTCATGGGTACCCCGTCCGTTGTCTCCCATAAAACCCACTGCATGGCTATCATCTACCATAACCATGGCGCCATACCGCTCTGCCAAATCGCAAATATCAACCAGTCTTGCGATATAGCCGTCCATCGAAAATATACCGTCGGTTGCAATCATGGTAAATCGACTGTCCGTGGCTTGCTTAAGGCAGTCTTCCAGCGCGTTCATATCACTGTTGCCGTAACGCAATCTCTTTGCTTTACACAATCTTATTCCATCGATGATTGAGGCATGGTTTAGTGCGTCGGAGATTATTGCATCGTCTGGTCCGAGTAGCGTTTCGAACAGACCTGCATTGGCGTCGAAGCAACTGGAGTAGAGGATAGTATCTTCAGTGCCGAGAAACGAAGATAGCCTGTGTTCCAGTTGTTTGTGCGGCGTCTGGGTGCCACAGATAAAGCGCACTGATGACATGCCGTAACCGTAGCGAGACAATGCCTCTCTACCTGCTTCAATTAATTCGGGATGGTCTGATAATCCGAGATAATTATTGGCGCAGAGATTGATGACTGACTGGCCAGTATCGAGCTTGACAGTGCCGGCTTGCCTGGAGTCGATAACCCGCTCCGATTTATACAGTCCTGAAGATGTAAGGTCTGCAAGCTCTGCCTGCAAGTGTTCTACAAATAGCTGGGTCATAGAAATTCCATAAAACAGAAGGCCACGCAGTACCGAGCACTATCGTTCGGCACTACAGGATTGTAGACCTTCAGCGTGGAATATCGACCCGTCGATCGGGCAAAATTCAGCCTCGCATGCGTGCACCTTGTGGATCGTACAGCGGCGTACCTTGCACCT
>CAZQKJ010000106.1:0-10200 GCA_964593315.1 uncultured Granulosicoccaceae bacterium | reverse complement strand
GTTAAAGGCACTTTGCAGCAGTGCTGGAATGATGAGAGTTATCGGTTCTGCAGATCCCCCGATACCATTGAACATTGTGAAACGACCGCCAAAAGTGCTGATAAAAATATCGCTGATGCAGATAGAATAACGCTTAAAGCTCGGTTACCACTGACTGACCCAATCATTAGCTACACGGTAGCAAGCGTAAGCTCCTCCGCAGTTGTTAAAGCCACCACCACACAAATAAAGAAAGCAAAGACTGAGTCACTTGCATCACGAGCAAGCAACCAGGTTGTTCTGGAATCATAATGGGTAAATCAACTTTAATCGCCGCGTTTGCGGTGGTAGCACTTGTACTGTGGATGCTAAGTGGCCAGATAGGCTCTGACCAGAGTGATACCGCAAATACGCAAAGCGATACCGAGTCACAGGCAGCAGATGAAAAGCCTGCCCCGACACTCAAGGTTCAAACAAGAGTCTCGACTGCAGAGACGATCACCCGCGAAATCGTTTTGCAGGGTCAGCTCGAACCGCTGAAAGTGGTCACTCTAAGAGCGGAAACTGCGGGTAACGTGCGCGCACTAATGTACGACAAAGGCGAACGCATCCAACAAGGTGCAGACCTTGCCAGAATGTCGGTCGATACCCGCGATGCTGATCTCGCTGTTGCCAAGGCCAACCTCTCGCAAGCCAACTACGAGTATGAAGCGATCAGAAAGCTTCAGCGTCAGGGCCTGCAATCAAATATGAGTCTTGAAGCTGCCACAGCCACTCGTGAGGCAGCACGCGCACAACTCGAAGCGGCAGAACAGGAAGTTGCGAGCATTAATATCTCAGCGCCACTCAACGCACTGATTGAAAACATACATGTGGAGCTCGGTGACTTTATCGAGCGTGGAGCCAGCATCGCAACGCTGGTAGACAACAGCCAGCTTCTGGTCACCGGGCGTGTACCGCAACAGCACGTTGCAGATATAAAGAAAGGCCAGACTGCTACGGCCACGCTGGTCACCGGTCAAACCCTGAATGGTCGTGTTACCTACCTCGCCTCAATGGCAGACGACACGACCCGCAGCTTCAGAGTAGAAATACTGATCAGCAACCCGCCAACAGGCATTTTAAGCGGTATCAGCACTCGCATCGCGGTTCCGATAGAAACCGTTAGTGCACACAGAGTATCTCCGGCGGTTCTTGCTCTGGATGACGCGGGCAACCTGGGTGTTAAAGGCCTGTCGCAAGACAACATTGTTGAATTCCACCCGATTGAGATCATTAAAACTGAAAGCAATGGTGCATGGGTAACGGGCCTGCCGAATTCAGTAACATTGATCACATTGGGCCAGGGATTTGTTAATCCCGGTGAGGAAGTCGAATCCATTTCAGAGGAAAGCACCAGCTCGTCATCATCTGATCAGATTCCTTTAGAAGACAGGCAGGGTCCGGTCGCATGAACTCGTTGATCGAGGCTGCGTTTAATCGCAACCGTGCTGTATTGCTGTTATTTCTGTTTTTTATTTTCAGCGGGATTCTGGCTTATAAAGCCATCCCTAAAGAAGCAGAGCCAGATGTCGCCATTCCGATCATCTATGTATCGATGAGCTACGAAGGTATCTCGCCTGAAGACAGTGAAAGACTATTACTGCGCCCCATGGAAGGTGAGCTGCAGAGTATTCCCGGTGTAAAAAAGATGACCAGTACCGGTTCTGAAAGTCACGGCTCGGTATTGCTTGAGTTTGATGCAGGTTTTGACCCGGCCACAGCCCTTGCAGATGTTCGGGAAAAAGTCGATGTTGCTAAATCCAAACTCCCAAGCGGCACTGACGAACCTACGGTCAATGAAATAAACGTAGCGCTGTTTCCGGTGATCACCGTCTCTTTGGCAGGGCCCATTCCGGAACGCGCACTTTTAAGAATTGCCAAAGATCTCAAAGAAAAGATAGAGGCACAGGCAGGTGTTCTGGAAGTCACTATTGGTGGTGAACGAGAAGAACTACTGGAGGTGATTGTTGATCCGGTGGTCATGGAAACCTACAACATTCGGTTTGACGAATTGTTCAACCTGATCGCAAACAATAATTTACTGGTTGCAGCCGGTGCTATCGATACCGGTGCCGGACGCATGGTCCTCAAAGTACCGGGCGTACTGGAAGACATAAGCGATATCACGTCAATGCCTGTCAAGGTAGAAGGCAATACGGTCATTACTTTTAAAGATGTTGCCACTATTAACCGCACCTTTAAGGATGCCAACGGATTCGCTCGTGTTAATGGCCAACCTGCCCTGGCACTGGAAATATCAAAACGAATCGGCGCCAATATCATTGAGACCAATCAGGCCATTCGAGACCTGGTAACAGAACAGCAGAAGCTCTGGCCAGAATCCATAGAAGTGGCTTTTCAACAGGACAAGTCAAAACAGATCCGCACCATGTTGAGTGACCTGCAAAACAATATTCTTTCCGGCGTAATACTGGTTATGATTGTCATCGTTGCAGCGCTTGGTCTGCGCAGTGCCCTGCTGGTGGGCATGGCCATACCCGGTTCTTTTCTAGCGGGCATTATGGTCCTGCACGCAGTCGGCTTTACGATGAATATCGTTGTGCTATTCAGCTTAATACTGGTAGTGGGTATGCTGGTTGATGGCGCTATAGTGGTGATCGAACTTGCAGACAGGAACATGAAAGAAGGCATGACGCGTCGAGCTGCCTATATGAAAGCCTCTCAACGCATGAGCTGGCCGGTAATTGCATCCACGGCCACCACGCTCGCGGTGTTCTTTCCCGTCACCTTCTGGCCGGGCCTTGTAGGTCAGTTCATGAAGTATTTACCAATGACCGTGATTATCTGCCTAACAGCCTCCCTGTTTATGGCACTGATATTCATCCCTGTGCTGGGTGGCAGCTTTGGTGGTACAAAAGTCGAAAACAAACCGTCTGCCGAACCCAACAAGCTGGGCACTATCACCCGTGGCTATGCAAAGATTTTAGCCAGCTTGTTAAAACGTCCCAGTCTGACGCTGCTGGCAGCCATTATCGCTTTGGTCGGCTCTTATTTACTGTACAGCCAACTCGGCCGCGGCGTGGTGTTCTTCCCGAAAACCGAACCGGACAACGTACAAGTGCAGATTCATGCAAGAGGCGATCTGTCTATGTTCGAGAAAGACAACATCGTCAGGCGCGTCGAGGAAAGACTCTATGACATGGATGAACTCAAATCGGTCTATGCCAAATCACTCGGGGTCACAGCCGGTGAACCCGGAATTGCCGCAGATGTTATCGGGATCATACAAATCGAACTGAATGAGTGGAACACACGGCGTAAAGCCCAAGTGATCCTCGAAGATATGGCAGAGCGCACTGCGGATATTCCCGGGGTCATTCTGGAATTTGCAGAACAGGAAGGCGGACCCGCGTCAGGCAAGCCGATCAACATGGAAGTTACTTCTATCAGGCCGGAGAAACTACCGCTAGCTGCAAACTACATAGAAGACGTTATGCGCGATTTGGGTGGGTTTGTCGATATAGAAAATAACCTGGCCTTGCCGGGCATAGAGTGGCGGCTTAACGTCGATCGCGAGCAGGCAGCCCGTTACGGTGCGGACGTCGCCCTGCTCGGCAATGCAGTACAGATGCTAACCCGCGGGATTCGCGTTGCCGGCTACCGTCCGGATGACTCTGATGAAGAACTCGATATTCGCGTGCGTTACCCGATAGGCGAACGAAGGCTTGATCAGCTTGAACAACTGCGTGTACCCACCAACAATGGCATGGTACCTATATCGAACTTTGTCTCCATTGAGCCTGCACCAAAAACCGGTATCGTCAATCGCGTCGATACTCAACGTGCAGTCACTGTGCAATCAAACATTGCCAAGGACGCCAACCCGACCGAAAAACTCAAAGAACTGCAGGAGGCATTAGAGAGCGGCCCGATAGATCCGGATATCTCTGTGCGGTTTACCGGTGAGAATGAAGATCAGGCAGAGACAGGCAGGTTTCTGGTCGGGGCGTTTGCTGCAGCCATATTTTTAATGGCGCTGTTTTTAGTGATTCAGTTCAACAGCTTGTTTCAGGCTATTGTCGTGCTCAGTGCCATTGTGTTTTCAACTTCCGGAGTACTACTTGGTTTAATTATCACCAAACAGTCTTTCGGCATTGTGATGGTCGGGCTCGGCATTATTGCGCTGGCGGGTATTGTGGTGAATAACAATATTGTTCTGATCGATACCTACAACCGTTTCAGACAGGATGGCTACGCACCGAGGGTTGCAGCATTGCAGACTGGCGTAATCAGATTGCGGCCGGTATTTCTCACCGCGATCACAACCATTCTCGGCTTGATGCCGATGGTGTTGTCACTCAACATCGATCTATTCAGACGAGTCCTTGAAGTCGGCGCACCCTCTACCATGTGGTGGACACAACTGGCCAGTGCGATTGCCGGCGGCCTGGCGTTCGCAACCATACTAACCCTGGTGCTGACACCATGCTTACTGGTACTGGGAGACAAACTGTTCAAATCACGCGTGAGCAATGCAGATCAACTCATAACAGATGACCTGCAGGTTGTGACCTGAAGATACAGGCGCCCACCATCTCAGAGATTGTTTCAGGGGTTATGGCTACCGGCTAGAGTGTAGTGTCCGCAGCCGAAGACCGTGATCGCACGGCGGCACCATGACTCAGCTGCCAGCACTGCCTACAAAGATAGGCCGGGAATTAAAAGGGAGATTGAAAAAGGGGAATTAAAAAACCTGTGGCGGCCAGAGTTACTATTCTGTACCCCGCCACAGGAACTGGAGGAATTCGAGGATTGCCAGCACTGTTCACGCGACAGGCAATCTGTTACTTCAGTTCTGCCGGTCGGGCCGAGACTCGAAAGCCCCGAACCCGCACTTAGACCGGCAAACTATCCCGCCACGCAGTGGAGGAGGTCTACGCCTCGGGACGACTGCTATTGTATGGATTTGCGTCATTCTGACAATCCAGTTATCGTATCAACACCTGTGAATTCAATTCACATACTGGAGCTCTATTGATGCAGGATCGTTACAACGAAATGTCAGTATTTTGTCGTGTAGCCAATCTCGGGAGCTTTTCAGCTGCCGCCCGAGAGCTCAATCTCACTCCGTCAGCCGTCAGCAAATTGATCTCCCGACTGGAAGACAGACTGTCCGCCCGGCTATTTCAACGCACCACTCGCAGACTGAATCTGACCGATGAAGGCAGCCTTTTTTTCGAACGCTGTCGCGAAATTCTGGCCGACATTGACGATGCAGAAACGCAACTCACTGCCCTGCAAAGCAATGTTACCGGCACACTGAACATCACCGCAATCTCCGCATTCGCACGCATTCAGTTGTGTCAGTTGATGCCAGCTTTCATGGCCCAACATCCGGATCTGCGAGTAGAACTGTCTCTGACCGAACGACAAGTTGACCTGATAAACGAGCGGGTAGATCTTGCAATTCTAATCAGCGAAGAAGTACTTGATCAATCTTTGATCAGTCGCAAGCTTGCAACCAATCGACGCGTTATTTGCGCCTCACCGGAATATATAGCGAAACACGGAGCCCCCAAAACACCGGCCGATCTTCTCAATCACAATTGCCTCACGCACTCATCTATCCATCATTTTAACGACTGGCAGTTTCGTGAGAACGGAGAAATTAAAACTTACAGCATCAAAGGCAACTTCCACACTAACAGCGCCTCAGCACTGCATGAAGCGGTGAAAGCGGGCATAGGAATCACCAGACTCGCCACTTTTGTCACGCAGCCTTCGCTGGCCTCAGGGGAGTTGGTACCGTTACTGACCGAACACACACACGACACCTCCAGCATTTTAGCGGTGTACCCGCACAGACGGCATTTGAGCATCCGCGTACGCGCCTTCATTGATTTTTTGATCGAGGAATTTACTCCGTTACCCCCCTGGGATCGTTTGTAATGATTCGCCCCGGTTCGGGTGATATAGTCGCTTTATGACGAAAACGAAAGATCGTCCTTAGCTGGCACGAATGTTTTCCGTCAACCCGACGATACAACACTAATCACTTGAAAAAACCGGTAGATTCATGCCCAATATCCACGCCACCAAGCGCACTTTGCACCACGTGAAAGCTGCACTCTTAGTGACACTGACTGTCGGCATACTGGCTTCAACCAGCGCAATTGCAGACAACTGCGGACGTGTTAATGCCTACTGGCACACAAACATGAAAAGCCTGCTGGAAAACATCAGCGAATGTGACACATTTGCATGGCAGAAATGCAGCCAGGCAGCAGCCATTCACTACGATCTAATAGAAGGATCACTCGGGCAACGCGCTGAGACCTGTGGCTTGCAGACACCCACCGTGCCCGGCTGGGACTATACAAAGCCTCAGGCAACCGACACCAACAGCTGTACGGTCGCACGTGAAGATTTGCGCAAAACATTCGAGAACCGCGCATTGGCACGGCTCGCCTGTGCAGCTGCAAGAGAAGGCGGCGCTGATCAGGAGTTCCTGGATTCACAATGCACACTGTACCGTTCACGCATGGCGAACTATCACCTGCCATTCCGCACTGTGGTTCAACACTGTCAGGTTGACTACAAAGAACGTGTGGCAGCAATCGACCTCTACTAAAACAATAGAGCAGAGCCTCAGCCCGAAAACCTGCAGGCTAAACCAACAGAGTTAAAGCCGCTAGCGCGCTACACGCCTGGCGGCTTTTTTTTGCGCATCAAAATCATCGCGTAGTACCTGCAATTCGTGCTCACTCATTCCACTGACGTTGTAGTAATCTCTTTTCCATTCATGGTTATCGGCAAACTTTTGCGGTGACTGCACTGTAGTGCGCGGCAAGCGTGCAGATTCAAGCAGCTCGAGCGCCATTCGCAAGGTCTGCTTTTGTGATTCGGCATCATCCGGCTTACCGGCAGAATTCCCCAGTGGAAAATCACTGAACAGGAATCTTGGTACGCCCACATACTCGACGATATCTTTGGCACATCCCATGATCACTGTTGGAATTCCGGACGCCTCCAGATGCCTTGCGGCCAGACTGACCGACTGGTGACATACCGGGCAATTTGGCACAAGCACAACGGCATCAATACTATCCGATCCAGCTACGCTCTGGCTGTGAGACCCGGGATTTGCAGATCCACGATAAGCCCTTATACGCGCCAGCAAGTCCGGGCAATCGACCTCGCAGGTTTTACGCTGACTACGATTAGTGGGCAAACCAAACCCTGTCTTCGCCAATCCACCAATCACCCCGCTTTGCACTGCTGCTTTGAGTTGTTCCAGTGGTAACCAGGTATTGTTATCTTTTGCGTGAGTATGCACCCGGTCATACGCCACGTGAGAAATACCTGGCTGTGGTGGATTGTGCACATCAAACTCATACACAGAATAAAATTTTGCTGCACCGTTGTAACAAGCACCGGGACCCTGATCACCTGCCTCAGGATTAAAAGGTGCGGCGGTTGTCACCAGTGCAATGTTACTTTCACGCAGCGGACGCGCTAAGCGCGCTAAAGGCACCTCATGGTAGTGCGCCCATTGATAGGGCGTATTAAACCCGAGTGCCAAATAATATTCCCGCACACGCGCTCGATAAGAAATGGGTTCGTCCGAAACCTCAGCCAGATGATGCGGCGCATTGATTGTGATTTCATCAGACATTAAGATCCCCTGCCAACTGTTAAAAGCAAGCCAGAACCTATCAGGCTGTGTGTTGAGGAAGTTTTACTGGCAATGTAAAACACTTCAGGAAACAACAATCCGATTTGCCATAATTTCATCAAAACCGGTTTCTTTGAGGTCTGCAGATAACTTACTCAATAAAGTTGTCTGGCCTTCCCGCTGCAGAGCATCGGCAAGTATTAATAAAAATACCTCGCGCTGCGCATGGCTACCACCCATCTGAACAAGACGGTACCTGACAGGCATCAAGAGCTCGATCACACGACGATAATCCTTTTTTCTATGCGCCACAGATGCCATTGCCGATGGCAATGCCGCATTAGAGAAACTACTCGCCACAGATCCCCCGGCCGCAATTGCTGCGCGCATGGTATCGATCAATTGCTGCACTTCATCAAAGCGTTGATCAGCAGCGAGTACCGCTGCAAAGTGTGCGCAGCTAAAAGCGTTAGAGCTATCTGTTACACGGGATGCGCAAATATCTGCAAGCGCACTCCATCGGTTGCCAACATCAACACCGGTTAACTCAAGCCTGATTAACAACGATGTTGCATTCTGCAAATCAAGATACAGGTCAGGCAGTGCAGCCACCATGTCAATTTCAAAGTTGCGCAGATAGTCATCGTACACAGCCATTGCTGCATCCGGTTCGCACTCTATCAAATGAAACAGCGCACGATGCCACCACAGATGCAATACCATTTGCCCCAACCCTTCCCAATGGCCACCAGCATGCAGTGTATCCAGCCAGGATGCGCCCTCTCTGCCCCGCCCCTGCATATACAGCACATGAGTTACCGCATGAGCACCCCATACATCCGCGGGGTTAATGTCGATGCATTCGCGACCTAACTTTTCAGCCATGGCATAGCGACCGGTTTCTTCATGATCGAAGGCACGAATAGCAAGATAATCAGAATAGTAACGGTGATCTTTTTGCCAATGAGGCACCAACGACTCCGATATTGAAGCTGACCAATGCATCTCACCAAGCCAGAACAATTCACTCTGACACAGCCTGAGTGCAACCACGTCATTCGGATCCGCCAGTAGCTGCCTCTCCAGATGACAGACCATGGCAGGCACATCGCCCTCATTTGCCGCTATTAATGCTTTGCAATATTGCAGCGACTGGAAGTCATCGCTTGTCATCAAACGGCGGCAAGTATCGGCGCACTCCTGCAACGCGGCACGGTTCCGTTGATTGCGCTCACCGTACAGGTACATGCCTCGGGTTGCATGCAGCAGCGCATCTTCAGGGTCAAGCTCCAGCGCCTGATTGATCAACGCCATGCCGTCTCTGCGAGATCGAAGCGAACTCTCGCGGGACTGACTCAGTAAGTCTCTGGCATTCATAGCTTTCTCTTTATTAACAATCGACTCATTTCACTACGCTCTAAGATGCACGGTGTAAATCACGCTACCCGGCAGTATATTGTCACTCTAAACCGTCAACATTCCGTTTCATCTTCGATACAAGCGGCATTGGCTCACACTATAATCCTGACCGTGCAGAAAGTTACGCGCATCCCGCAAGCTTTTTGCTTCAATAGTCGTATCATTTACAAGTGCACGAACCCTAAAGTCAAACGGAGCCCAATCGAATGAAACTCTTCCCCGCCCTTCTCACACTCACTCTTTTTTTCACTGGCAGCGCGTACGCCGCCGATGAATTCCTGGGCCCCTGGGCCTCAGGAGAAAAAGAGGTACTTAAGATAACCAAAGATGGTGAATCCTTTGCGGCAGAATTTATTCGCGAAAACGTAAAATTCGAATTTGAGAAAGTCACTTATCCGGCAACAGTCAAAGATGGAGCACTGGTTATCTCTGGCGACCAGGGCCCGGTTACTGCCAAGTATGATGAAGGCAAAAATCTACTGGTCATCGCCGGAATCAAGGCATTCCAGAAGCTTACTGCGCAACAGGCAGATGCTTTGATCAAGGAACTCGAGAAAAAATAAGCCAATTGACAGGCTTTTTGTTGCCCCGCTCAAGCAAGAGCCGGGGCAACACAGTCACTGCTGAGTACGCTCCGGTATCAAACCTCTGGGGCTGAAACGCAAAGCAAGCAGTAAAATCAATCCCATCGTGACCAGTCGCATGTGCGCTGCAGATTCAAGCAAGTGCTCCCGCAAGGGATTATCACTCGCCATACCGGATGTCATGAATTCCATCAGCCACAAGCCCAGTGGCTCTGCCTCGATCCAGAAAAACCAGATCACAAATCCACCCAGCGTTGCACCCCAGTTGTTACCCGATCCACCGACGATCACCATTACCCAGATCAAAAAAGTAAAGCGCAACGGTTGATAACTCGCAGGGGTTAACTGTCCATCCAGCGTGGTTAACATAGCGCCTGCAATACCGACAATCACCGAGCCCAGTACAAAAACCTGCAAGTGTCTTGCGGTGACATCTTTACCCATGGCATTTGCTGAGACTTCGTTATCGCGAATGGCACGCATCATACGACCCCACGGAGAACGCAGTGCTTTCTCGGACAAATACAGAATCAGTAATAG
>CAZQKJ010000105.1:1535-10280 GCA_964593315.1 uncultured Granulosicoccaceae bacterium | reverse complement strand
GGAATAACTGACACGCTACCTGCTTCTGAACTGATTGAAGTCTGCAGCCGGGAGCGGTGCCGGGGCAGGAAATGCCGGTCGCTACCTTTCTAATCAGATACCTGCAGGACGCGAAAAGGCCACGGCAGCCGTGTTTGTGCTGGTGTAGAATTGAACCGATAGAGAGCACAAGACCCGACGTACCATGGAAATTAATCCTACAATAAACAAGATCGAAGACCTTCGTGAGCGCGGTACTGCGCTTAGGGGGTACCTTTGACTTTGAAGGTAAAAGCGAGCGTCTGGAGGAGGTGCTGCGTGAACTGGAAGACCCCGCAGTCTGGAACGAGCCGGATCGCGCTCAACAGTTGGGTAAGGAGCGCGTAGCGCTGGAGTCGGTCGTTGAGTTGCTCAGTGGTCTAGCCACCGGGCTGGATGACTGTACCGAACTCGTCCAGATGGCTCAGGAAGAGCAGGATGAAGACACGCTAAATTCCGTCAACGAAGATCTGAGCTCACTCGAGTCGCAGATCGAAGTGCTGGAATTTCGGCGTATGTTCAGTGGTGAACAAGATCCCAATAATGCGTTTGTGGATATTCAGTCAGGCTCCGGTGGTACCGAAGCACAGGACTGGGCGGAAATGCTGTTACGCATGTATTTGCGTTGGGGCGAAGCACAGGGTTTTAAAACAGAATTGATGGAAGCCTCTCCTGGCGATGTGGCGGGCATTAAGTCGGCAACCATCAGATTTCAGGGTGAGTATGCATTCGGATGGCTGCGGACTGAGTCCGGTGTTCACAGACTGGTCAGAAAATCTCCATTTGATTCGGGTAATCGCAGGCACACGTCTTTTGCTGCGGTTTTTGTAGCGCCGGAAGTTGATGACACGGTAGATATTGATATCAATCCTGCAGATCTGCGCATTGATGTTTACCGTGCCTCAGGTGCTGGTGGTCAGCACGTAAACCGTACTGAATCTGCAGTGCGTATTACCCACATGCCCACCAACGTGGTAGTGCAGTGTCAGAATGATAGGTCGCAACATAAAAATAAAGACCAGGCGATGAAGCAGCTCAAAGCAAAATTGTATGAACTTGAAATGCAAAAACGTCGCGGTGATCAGCAGGCGCTTGAAGAATCCAAGTCAGATATCGGCTGGGGTAGCCAGATTCGATCCTACGTACTGGATCAGTCGCGGATCAAAGATTTACGCACCAATGTAGAGACCGGTAATACCCAGGCAGTGCTTGACGGGGACTTAAATCAGTTTATCGAGGCCAGTCTTAAGAGCGGACTTTGATAATGTATCAAACGGATGTGTGAGCTCAGGCGGCTCACCGGATAAACCATAAACGGTAACAGTATGTCAGAAGAAGAATCGCCCTCAACACCTGAGGATGAAAACAAACTGATCGCGCAACGTCGTGAGAAGCTCACTGATTTGCGAAAACTGGGCCCGGCGTTTCCGAACGACTTTGTGCCAAGTCATACAGCGGGAGCGTTGGTTGAAGATCACGGTTTGCGGGATAAGGAGTACTTTGAGCTCAACGAAATCCCGGTAAAGGTGGCAGGCCGCATGGTGTCCAAGCGCATCATGGGCAAGGCGAGTTTCTTTCAGCTGCAAGATACCAGTTCCAGAATTCAGGCATTCGTGCAGATTGCGGCGCTCGGTGAGAAAGCGTATGCAAGCTTCAAGCAGCTTGATATTGGAGATATTGTCGCAGTTGAAGGCAAGTTGTTTAAAACCAAAGTGGGTGAGCTGACTGTCAAGGTGGCCAGTATTCGTTTGCTCACAAAAGCACTGCGCCCGTTGCCTGAAAAATTCCACGGCATGACAGATACCGAACAGCGCTACAGACAACGGTATATTGATCTGATTGCCAATGATGAGGTGCGTGCAACATTCCGTTTACGTGCAGCGATTGTTCAGTACATCCGTGAATTTTTTATTAACCGACACTACATGGAAGTAGAAACGCCAATGATGCAGGTGATTCCGGGTGGGGCAACGGCGAAACCTTTTGTGACTCATCACAATGCACTCGATATGGATCTATACCTGCGTATAGCACCGGAGCTTTATTTAAAGCGTTTGGTTGTCGGTGGTTTTGATCGTGTGTTCGAAATTAACAGAAACTTCCGCAACGAAGGATTATCCACGCGCCATAATCCGGAGTTCACGATGCTTGAGTTTTATCAAGCCTACGCTACCTATATCGAATTAATGGATCTAACCGAAGAGTTGTTGCGTGAAATTGCAGAGAACGTAATGGGTAGTACCACCATCAAAGCTGCTGATTCTGATGATGAGTATGACTTCAGTAAGCCGTTCACGCGTATGACTATGGCTGAATCAATTGCTCAGTATAATCCGGACATCTATGCTGATGACATACAAAATCTTTCAGCCCTGAGATCGATTCTTGAAAACAAGGGTGGCAAAGTGGAGAGTAGTTGGGGGCTGGGTAAGGTGCAGACTGAGCTCTTTGAGGCCACCGTAGAGCATCGCCTGACCGACCCGACTTTCATCACGGCATATCCTGCCGAAGTCTCACCATTAGCGCGCCGGAACGACGATAATCCTGAGGTCACTGATCGCTTTGAGTTCTTTGTAGGCGGGCGCGAGATCGCCAATGGGTTTTCAGAGCTAAATGATCCCGAAGATCAGGCCGAACGGTTTAAGCAACAGGTTGAAAATCTGGCAGCCGGTGATGATGAAGCCATGCACTACGATCACGATTACGTGCGAGCGCTCGAAATTGGTCTGCCGCCTACCGCGGGCGAAGGTATCGGTATTGACCGGCTCGTGATGATGTTCACAGGAGCGCCTTCAATCCGTGATGTGATATTGTTTCCACACATGCGCCCGGAAAAGTAGGCGAATAGCGTCTAAAATCAATAGTTTGTGCCCAGAATGTTGTGTGACTGCACGGTTTGGCGGTTTTATTGGCGGCAGCACTGGCAGGCAGTGAATTCAGTCAGCGGAACGTCGGCACCTGGTGTCTTAAGTGGTTTTGCCATCAGGCCGACAACTAGTTCGTACATAAGGTGACGTACAGAGGATAGTCGAGTATGAAAAATATCAGTTTGTTGCAAGCACGGCCCGCGCAAAGTCGATTGAAGTTTCTCTCTGTATGCTTCGCGGCTGCACTGGTGACTGCCTGCGGTGGGGGTAGCTCAGGTGGTGAGCCCGAAACTGATACCTCTGATAACAGTGATCCAAATGCCCTCATCAACACCAATGTGCCGGTTCCAGAGAGTTCCGATACGGTAGAACTTTGTTCTGTCCCGGATATAAACCGCTGGATTGATGAGCGGATGCGTGACGACTACATCTACTACGATAGTGTGCCCGTAGTAGATCTGGCAAGCTACGATGATCCTGTTTTGTTGTTGCGTGATCTTCGCGTCTTACCGGATATTTACAGCTCGGTGGTTGATGCAGCGGAAAGTGAACAGGTGACCGGCAACAGTGTCGTGACCCGCTTTGGTTTCAACACTAACATTGCATCGGATGGAAGAACTCACTTTTCAGATATTAGCGGCAACTCTCCTATGGCGCTTGCAGGCATTAGAAGAGGTGATCTGCTGATTGCGGTGAATGGCGTTGACTGGAATTTACTGACCGATGAAGAGTTTCGCGATTTTATCATCGGGGAGCAAGGGCAAGAGCTGACTGCAGTATTTACGGTCCAGTCAGCCGGTGATGTGCCGAGAGATGTAACGGTGACCAAAACTACCTTTACTGAAACCACAGTGCCTGTCTTTGGTACTTATCCGCAAACCAATGATCAGGTCGGTTACATGAAGGTGGATTCTTTTCGTGGCACCACGGGTGCTGAAGTGAATCAGGCTGTCAGTTTTCTGGTTAACGGTGAAATCTCCGACCTGATATTGGATCTGCGGTATAACGGTGGCGGGTTTACTTATGTTGCGCGCATGCTTGCATCACAGATTGCAGGTAGTGCATTTCAAGGTGAAGTCTATTCAAGGCGTGTCTACAACGACAAATACTCATTTCTTAATACCGATCAATTTATAGAGCCACAGACTCTGAATCTTAATTTACCCAGGTTGTTTGTGTTAACTACTGAGTTTACTGCTTCAGCTTCAGAGACTCTGATCAATGGATTGAAGCCGTTCATTGAAGTCATCACGATTGGCAATTTGACCGAAGGGAAACCATTTACCTCGGTGGCGCAAGACTATTGCGGTAAACGTCTTAATGCCATGAGTACATTGACTACTAACGGAGTCGGTAGTGATGTCAATGGTGGTATCAATCCCACTTGCCGGGTGCAGGATGATTATCTATTCCCGGCTGACTTTCGTGAAGATGCACTGACCGGTGCGGCATTTACTTTTATGGAATCCGGTAGTTGTCCTGCACCTGTGGGTGCAGTTAATGATCGTGTGGTTGCCAAAGTAAGCGAAGCGACTAATCGTGAGATACCCAAAGGCGGCTACTAATCCGTGTAACCGTGTCAGTGGCTGAGAGCTTTGCCACACCGATGGAGCCAGCATGGCGCTAACCGAAAACATACGCCTCGATATCGTCTCTGATGTGGTATGCCCCTGGTGCATTGTCGGCTTCCTGCAATTGCAGCAAGCCTTGCGTGAGGCGGGATTGGGCGCAGATGTACACTGGCAGCCTTTTGAGCTTAACCCGGCTATGCCTCCGGAGGGAGAGAATCTTACTGAGCACATGCAGAGAAAGTATGGCGCGACCGAAGAGCAAAGCCAGAGCAATCGCGAGCATTTGATATCGGTAGGGCGCGACCTCGGTTTTCGTTTTGAGCTGGCTGACGATATGCGTATCGTCAATACCTTTGATGCGCATCAGTTGCTTCACTGGGCGGCCACTTGTGGTCGTCAGCATGAACTCAAGATCACCTTGTTTCACTGTTATTTTTCCCGCGGTCGTGATGTCAGTGACCGCGAGGTGCTTGCCAACGCTGCGGTAGAAGCGGGGCTTGATTTTGAAGAAGCGGTAGCAGTACTCGAAGATCAGCGTTATGCAAACGCTGTACGTGATGCACAAAAAGTGTCTATCTCTGGCGGCATTCAGGGCGTGCCTGCGGTGATAGTTAATCAGCGCGAACTCATGGTGGGAGCGCAGGGCGTTGAGAACTATAAAAAAGTACTGATGCAACAGGGTGCGGCTGTGCAATAGCAGCAGGCAATGACCCGAGTATGGTTTATCAGTTCTCTTAAATATACCCTTGCGTGTAACAGAAGCAGATGTGTTATTTTAAACTCATTTGCCATTGCTTTAACTGGTGGCTTACCGATCTTTCTGCGAACCGACACTTAAAACCGCTACCTCTTCTATTGTATTCGAATGCAGCCCATAGCCACCATTAGCTCATGTTATCCGCAGCGATTCGGAATCCCCAGGCAGGCGGGGCTGGTTAAGTCTGCCACCGCAACGATAGATTTTGCGGCCAATCGTGATAATGAGCTGGCGCTGCGTGATATCGAATCTTTCTCGCACTTGTGGGTAATTTTTCTCTTCCATCAACAAAACTACAGTGGCTTTAAACCGCTGGTGCAGCCACCCAGGCTGGGTGGCAAAAAAACCATGGGTGTATATGCTACAAGGAGTCCTAATCGCGCCAACCCGATTGGTTTAAGTGCAGTCCTTCTCGACCGGGTAGAGTGTCAAAGAGATCTTATTCGGGTGCATATTGAAGGCGGGGACTTTCTCGATGGCACACCGGTGCTCGACTTAAAACCCTATGTGCCGTTTGCTGATTCAATTAGTCACGCGACTACCGAGTGGGCTGATCCGATAGACTCGGTGCTGCCGGTGCACTGGAGTGATCAGGCCACACAGGCGATGATAGTAATTGATCATCACGGCAATGATCTGCAGGCAGGTACTCAGGGGTTAAGGCATTTGATCGAAGAGACAGTCGCTCAGGACCCGCGTCCTGCCCACGAGCGCAATAAAGATGGCAAGCCTGGTCAAAGCTGGGGTGTTCGTGTTGGACCGGTCGATGTGGGATGGCAAGTGGTCGGTGGGGCAGCCGTGATAATTTCCATTGTGGTGGTATAGTCGGTCTATGAGCAGCGCCTGTCAGGTGCGTAAAGAAACAGTAGATAAAGAATCCATGTTTGAAGAAAAGCTATTGAATGAAATACGTGATCGATTCCATCACGTTGATACCTGTCCATACCAGGGGCCACGGGTATTTTTTGAAAACGCTGGTGGCTCACTCACACTGAAGTCAGTGGTAGAGACCAATACCCTGTTAAGATCTATCCAGGACAATCAAGGGCGCGACAATCCTGCCTCGCACGAGCTGGTGCGAATCATTGAAAAAGCTCGCGCTGATGCAATGACATTGATCGGTGCCAGTAGCGGGCAGATTATTGTTGGCGAGAGCGGTACCGAATTGCTGTTCAGGCTGGTCCGAACCGCGATCCTTGGAACTGAGTCCGGTGGGGTAGTGCTCGGTTCGACGCTTGAGCATCCGGCTACCCGCAGTGCATCGCGGCAGTGGTGTGATAAAACCGATAAAAAGCATGTGCTGATAGCGCACAATAACGACACTGCGTCTATCACCAGTGAAGACTATAAAAAACACATCACGCCTGATGTACGGGTGGCGACCATCATTCAGACCAGTCCGGTCACAGGAATGGGTGTCGATATCGCTTCTGTCACTAAGGAGATCAGATCTGTATCGCCTGATTGCTACATTATCGTTGATGGCATACAGCATGCGGCACATGGAGGCATTGATGTTGATGCCTACGATATCGATGTGTTTACTATGTCTGCCTATAAGATATTTTCCAGGCACAATTACGGAGTGGCCTGGTTGTCACCCAGAATGGCATCAATGGCGCACGAAAAACTGGATGATAGTGCAGAGCTTCAATGGGAACTGGGTACTCGCGATACTTCGGCTTACGCAACCTTCTCCGATGTAGTCAGCTACATTGAATGGTTAGGATCAAACTTTACCAATTCAACCGACGCACGGGAGCGAATTCTGGCGGCGGGTAAAGCAATGTCATCGCATGAGGAAGGCCTGGTTGATGCAATGATTGACGGCACCGATGGTCAGCGTGGGCTGCGAGATATGTCACAGGTGCAGGTCATTGGCGGCCATGTCAATGCGAATCGGGAAGGGCTTGTTTCACTGGTGGTAGAAGGCGTGCCTTCGGCTGACGTAGTCAGCCATCTGAATGATAACGGTGTGCGCACCCATGTAAGAAAAAACGATTACTTCTCTGGCAATATTCTTGAGCCGCTGGGGCTTGATACTTGTGTGCGGGTATCTATGTGTCACTATAATACTGCAGGTGAAGTAAAGCAGTTTCTGCAGGCTATGGAAGCTATCCTGCCAGCAAGCTAGGCCCGAACAGCTAACACGAACAGCTAATAGTTTAAGATTTGGTATTGAGCTAAATCTGTGTGGTGCGATGCTGGATCGTCAGTGGATCACTCACATGTCATGAGGCTCCGGAGCTGTCAGCCCCGGAGCCTTTTTATTAGCCTATTTTATCCTGAGTACGATTTTCAAAATCACTGGCGTCGTGGCGTTCATGTAGCTGACCTTCTGGTTCGCCGAATGTGCGGTTTACCATACGACCTCGTACCACAGCAGGTCTTTCTGCTATTTCATTAGCCCAGCGGTTCAAGTGCTTGTATTCGTGCGCCTGCAGGAATTCAGCTGCCTCGTACACGGTATTGAGTACGACTTGTCCGTACCATGGCCATATAGCTATATCGGCGATAGTGTAGTCATTGCCGCAAATGAATTGGTTATCGGCAAGGCGCTTGTCGAGAACATCGAGCTGCCGTTTAGCCTCCATGGTAAATCGATCAATCGCATACTCTATTTTGACTGGTGCATAGCTATAGAAATGACCAAAGCCACCACCAAGATAGGGCGCGCTACCCATCTGCCAAAACAACCACGATAGGCACTCGGCTCGTGCAGAAGGTTCGGTCGGCAACAGGGTTGCAAACTTTTCTGCCAGATACATCAAAATTGCACCTGACTCGAATACACGAGTGGGCGTGGGCATACTGTGGTCCACCATGGCCGGAATTTTTGAGTTCGGGTTGATGTCAACAAAGCCACTGCCAAACTGTTCGCCTTCACCGATTCGAATCAGGTGCGCATCGTACTCGGCACCTTCAAAACCGGCTGCCAGCAGCTCTTCGAGCATCACGGTGACCTTAACCCCATTGGGAGTGGCAAGTGAGTAAAGTTGTAGAGGGTGTTTGCCAACCGGTAGTGCCGCCTGACTTGTTGCACCGGATATGGGTCGGTTGATACTTGCCCAGCGGCCACCGCTTTCGGAATTCCACTTCCAGATAGCAGGGGGTGTGTAGGATTGTTCGCTCATTTGCTTCCTTAACTATTAATTTTGCTGCACCAGTAAACTGGTTGTTGAGAAATTAGTACAACACGTGGGCTCGATGCCGCGGTGAGAAGTCTAGCATTTGTTATTCCCCACCTAATGATTCTAACTGAGACTAAAGGTTCAAATTACATCTCATTGGAAGCGTTCTAATTTATTGTGACGTGTGTAAGTTAAAAGTTTGTTGTTAAACTGGCAGCATCCCCCGTTTGGGGGATAAAACCTATTACTGCCAGGCATCGTTTTGTTGAAGGCTGCGATGTTAATCTCATACGAAATTATTTTTAGGAATAGCATGACTATCAATTTACAGGATGCGTATGTTGGCGCACTCGTAGCAGATGCTGCCACAATGGGATTGCACTGGATGTACGATCAGGAGC
>CAZQKJ010000105.1:0-1435 GCA_964593315.1 uncultured Granulosicoccaceae bacterium | reverse complement strand
GCACTCGTAGCAGATGCTGCCACAATGGGATTGCACTGGATGTACGATCAGGAGCAAATCAAAAAAATTTCAGCAACCGGTGATGTTCTGTTTAGACAACCCGACGCCACCGTGTATCAAGGACAAAAAGCCTACTTTGCGCATGCGGCAAAAAAGGTCGGGGAGCAATCGCAGTATGGTGAATCGCTAAGACTGGTTCACAGGTTGATGCAGAGCGAGGGCAGCTACTCAGTTGCCGTTCATCAGCAATGGTTTTTTCAAACATTTGGTCCGTGTGGCAGTTACCACGGGTTTGCTGACCGGCCTACGAAGGCGCTGGTTGCAAGAATGATCAGTGACGGTGATACGCTTCCTTCTGCTTCCGGCTCCGATGATGATCAGCTGCCGGCACTTTGTTCGATACCGGCATTATTTGCTAACGGTGCGCAATCTGATGAAGTCGCAGCTGCCGTATCAGTTACCGCTACTCATGAGCAAGCTATCACTGGTGCACAGGTATTGTTTGATTGCCTGACTCGCTTGCAGTCAGGGGCGAATCTACCCGATGCGCTTGAGCAATCTGTTTCGCTTGCTGATACAGAGCTCGCAAATTTGATGTCTGAATCGATGGCGCTGACCACCTACGACCCGTTAGGTACAGCCGAGCACTTTGGTCAGGCCTGTCATATGGTGCAGGGCTTGCCACTTGCCTGGCATTTATTGCTCAATGCTGATGATTTTGAATCCGTTCTCAGGGACAATGTTCGCTGCGGCGGCGATAGCTGTGGCAGAGCGATGGCGGTTGGATCGATTGCAGGGCTTGTGTTCGGGGTGCCGGAGCATTTACAAGCCAAAGTGGCTTACCTATAGTCTCTCATTGCTGCGGCTCCGCCATGTGGATCGCGAAGTTAGCGGTTGTAGAGTTTGTTTAATCCAGGTTAAAGATTGTCTAACAGAGAAGGTAAGAGTGCGGTGAATGTTGGTGAGCGTTTTTTTGAAACCGAGCATGTTGAGCTTGAGTTCCGGTTGCCTGTTGAACAGGTATTGCAAAATCTGGGAGCGCGAGTGAAAGCGCCGCAGAGCCAGTCCGGCAGTAAAGAAGAATCAATGGTTGGTAGTGTGACACGGGATAACACCTATCTGTATCGTTTTGTGCCCGGGAGTAGAAATTCGTTCCAACAGACTTTTTACGGAAGCTTCGCCTCAGACGGTGACCTTACAAAGCTGACTGGCGAGATTACCCTGAATCGTGTTGTGAAGAAATTTATTATCCTGTGGTGTCTGGTTGTAGCCGTAGTTGCCGTTTTTACATTGCTCACACTGCTGCGTAATCCGGCAGCCTCATGGGGGTCGCTGATTTATGTTGTGGGTATGCTGATAGCCTGTATGGTGTTTTTCCGTTTTATGATTAAAAAATCCAGTGCAGATACAAGCTGGTTGAAAGAACGCATAGCCC
>CAZQKJ010000104.1:0-10285 GCA_964593315.1 uncultured Granulosicoccaceae bacterium | reverse complement strand
AGTGAAAGACTTTAACGCCAATCAGCCCTCGGATTGTGAGCAACAGATATCCGACGTCAGCCGACGCAAGTTCGCGCTCGGTGTGGCGGCTGGCTTGTGCCTGCCATGGTCTGCCTCACGCGGTAGCGCGCGTATCGTGTACCCGGAGCGTTCAATTGCTCTGCACAATGTACACACCGGTGAGAAAGAGCGTATCACCTACTGGTCTGATGGACATTATATTGAGAGTGGTTTGGCCAAGGTCAATTGGCTCATGCGCGATTTCAGAACCGGTGATGTCAAAACAATCGACCCGCGATTACTGAATATCCTTTACCTTCTAAACCGACGTGTAGAGTCAAAAGAGTCAATCCTTGTACTGTCCGGATTCCGGTCCAAAAAGACCAACGATATGTTGCGCAAGACAACCGAAGGCGTTGCCCGACGCAGCTTCCATATGGCGGGACGCGCAATCGACATTAGAATCCCGAAGATCGCCAGTACAGATGTACAGAAAGCTGCACTGACACTTGGCGGTGGCGGAGTCGGCTACTATCCCCGGTCTAATTTCGTGCATCTGGACACAGGGCCAGTTCGTACCTGGTAAGAGACGGTTCCGAACCGTATCAACCAGAGCATCAGCCTGACTACAGGCCGCCCGGGCATCCACAACACCTAACATTACTTAACTGTGTGGCGTAGTTACACTGTGTCTCAACGTCGATCCATTCTTTATAATCGACGATCCCTACAGTGAAGTGCAGGCCAGTAAAATGATTAGAGGCAATTGGTTCGTCTTACTCGGCATCATGGTGGCCGGTAACAGCAACGCAGACTGGGACGGTGGAATCGAAGCTGGTACTCGACTCGACTCAGATCAGCGCAATCCTACATTGCGATTCTTCGCGAGAAATCAGGCCGAGCCACTCTCTCACTACCTGTTTCTCGACTGGATCCGCCAATCAGGTGGGAGCAATTACCGGATTGGATACAACCCCACATTCAACATCAGCAGATCGGTCTACAGTTTCGGCAGGTTCAGCGTAGAAGAAGATGATCCGGATGGTATCGAACGCGAAATCGATGTAGAAGTAGGGATAGGCAATAATCTCTTTCAACGCGGCAATACCCGTTTCAAAGTAGAAGTAGGCCTGGGTGCTCGGCAGCTCACCTTTGACGGCATTGAAGACACAACAGACGAAGGTTTTTTTCTGTTGGCCGGCACCCTTAGCACCAGGGTACTCGCCTTGTTACGTTTCAATGCGAGCGTTGATACTAAAGTCGGGAACGATCAAACCACACTCGATGGCGAAGTCGGTGTGTCGATACCCATCGGACCAGCAACCTCGCTGCACTATATTTATAGTGCCACACGCTTCGAGCTTGACGGTCAGGATGATCTGGTCAACGAAGATGCCTTTTTTACCATCCGGTACGGCTTCTAATACGGCTTCTGGCACAGCTGCTAAAGAGCTTGCTCGATTCCATCGACTGCATACCAATCAAGGCTTGATATTGTTTTGCCGGGTAAACACTCCTCACAATGTAACAACCGGTTAAACCTGACCAGTATTAAATGAGGTTTGAACTCAGGCTTAAACCCGTTGCCTGATAGTGTGGTACCTTTTACATCCGATTTACTTGAGGAAATAGGCCGTTGCCCCGCAATCTCCTGCAACTTTTCCCTATCCTGTTCGCGATGCTGGCACTCTCAAGCTGTGGCGGAGAAACCGACACCAGCAGCGTATTTATTGATCCGGGCGCTGAATCCGAATTGAGCATCGCCCTGCCTGTCAAGATCCGGGAATCACTCACCGTCGACTTCACCCAGGTAACGGGCGTCGCGACAGTAAACGGCATTCCCAACGTCATGACTCAGACCGCTAATGGTTTCACCGTTACGGTACCCGGCATAGTCGCCAACAGCACCGCAACAATAGAGCTCAGCTTCACAGAAAGACTTCCTAACGGTGTACCACTCATACTGGCTGCAACGGAGCAGTTGGTGCTCCAGATCGGCGCTGTAGATCAAACTGTCACGATCAGAGAAGATCAGTACAGCTACAACTTCGATGACGACGGTGATGGCATTAGCAACATAGCAGAGCGAGATAACGATTCAGATCCACTGGTGCCAGAAAACACAATCAACCGTTTAATCAATGTTGAGTTCGATCTGCCCTCCATAATAGAACAACCGGCTATCACTCAGATCATCGTTCTCATAGCCGATTCGCCTAGGGCATTTGCCCGTACGGGTAACACGATTAACGTGCAGGTGCTGGTATCAACCAGCACCCCTATCGATATAGACATCAGACTGTCGCAACAATTTAATGGTGAAGCGGTACGCCTCGCCAGTGCAACAGACATACTTGAGGCAGGTGAGGATGCGGTTCAAATTACGCTGGTCGACAGCGATTTTGACTTTTTATCGTTCGATGACGATCAGGACGGCATTCCGAATATCGTTGAGCTGCAAAATGGTGGTGACCCTTTTGGCGGCTGACCTACAACTAAAGTAGCCTCCACTCAGTCGTACTCTCATGCAGCTGCGGAGTCTTTCTCCACTACTCCGATTACCTGATATCCCGTTGAACGCGTACCCATTAGCCGCGATGATTACTCTGAACGCACACTGAATGGACAAAGATACCCGATCAACAATGCAGGTGAGCAATGCTGGCTGGGGCGACAAGCTTTGTAACGTCTGGTAACAAAATAGCAATATAAATCACCAGCTTGTACATAGCCGTACCAACAAACCTGCGGTAGCATTCCGTGTAGATTCCTATGGAACCAAAGTATACACTTCGCTAGCCAGAACTGATTTGGCGTCTGCGTGGCGCGTATAACATCCCCGGATCAGCATACGAATACTCGATTAACACCTACTCGGACAGTAAAAAATGAGCAAACTTAAGAAACCAAATAAAAGATGGCTACCATTAGTCATGGTACCTCTATTCAGTGCCGCGGTCCTGGTGGGCTGCAGCAGCGACGACGATGACGCAGACGGCGGCACCGACGAAGTAACAGAACCTACCGACCCCGAAGTGACAGAACCCGTTGATCCGGGTGGCGACGTAGTTGCACTGGATGAGAATGGTGTACCGGTAGCCTTCGGCGGCACGGGTGATCTCGATGCGAATGGCAACGGCATCAACGATGTGTTTGAGCAACCATTGGGCGGTGGTGATATCACGGACAGCAATGGTAACTTCGTAGACGACTCATTCGAAGCTGAACTCACGGGCGGCGATGACGCAAACACAGATGGCATCGATGACGCAGCGGCAGCTGAGCTTGAAGCAGCAACTAATCCGGTTGAGCCTGTAGTAGTTGATCAAACCGGCCCTCTGAATGTCATATCACTACCAGGTGTTGGTACAGCTGACCTCGCTTGGGATGGCTTTAATCTAAGTGGCCAGCTCAACATAGACGACGGTGTCGAAGTGGTATCAGCTGGTATATATACCGGTATAGGGGCTGCCGGTAACGGCGAACTCGCAATCGCTTTGAATGGTAGTGCGCCGACCCTGTTTGTCCCAACCGGCGTGGCAGCAAATACCCAGGCGCTGATTGCTGAGAACATTGTCAGTGGCAACCTGTTCCTGCAGGCGCAGCTCGCAGATGGCAACCAACAGACGGGTATCATTCTGCTTGACGGCGTAGAGCCCAAGTTCACTGAACTGACAGGCGCGAACGAAGTACCTGATCCGGTCGTAGCATTCTCCGTCGGCCAGGCCTTTATCAACGTTAATACCGTAACTGGTGACATTGCAGCGGTTGTAAGAGTCAATCTTAACCCTGCAGACCTGGATGCTGAAGGCAATCCGGACACCATCACAGCGGCTCACATTCACGTAGGTGGTCCGGCAGAGACAGGTCCGGTCATTGTGCCATTGGATAACCCGAGCGGAGACACACTCACCTGGACTGCAACTGCTCAACTTTCAACCGCAGATCTCGCATCTCTGTTGGAAGGCAACACGTACTTCAATGTTCACAGCACTGGTTTCCCGGATGGCTTTATTCGCGGACAGATTCCAGCATCGCAGTAGCAGTTTGAAGTAACTACGTAGTTTAAAAGCCGGGAACACTCCCGGCTTTTTTTTGCCCGCTGCATTTATACCCATGGCATAGCTATTTGAAGAGTCGCAAGCTGTACCCGGATGCCGGTCCAGGTCGGTCAGGTAGACTGTCGATAGTCTATGACGGGTTAAAGCCCGAGCAACAACAGTACTAACTTAATAGCTTCAAATACTTGAGAACGCAGCAGAGCCGTTCATTGCCCTATGCAGCACAAGGATGAATTAATTATTTGTTTAAGGGAGAGATAACGCGCCTAATTGCGTTATGGCCGGACTAACGCTTCAGAGTCTTAACCATTGCTTCAAGCTCACTAATTTTTCTGTCACGCAAGGCGACATCAGCCATTAACGCTGTGTTGTCACCTTGCTCACCAAACTGCTCCAGCGATGCGCGCAGAGTTGCAATCATCCGGTCACGGGCATCTACTTCTTCTCGCAATTTGTCGTTGTCGCGATCTGCCTGAGCAAGCCTTTGAGCATCCAGCTGTGATTGTGCTTGCGTATCAGCACCCGACTGGTGAGGTGTTGATTCCACCTGCATTGTATCAGCGAGCGCCTGTAGTCTTGCAACCTCATTACGTGACGCTGTGAGCTCACGCCGCAACTGTTCAGTAGCTTCTTTGCCATTCGCATCATCGACGTTTCTGTGAGAATCGCCGTTGTGCGTCACAGCATGCAAGCGATCAGACAATTCCATGTTGCTTTGTTGCAAACGTTCAAGGTCCGCCTTGTTACGTGCACTGCCTCGGCGCAATGCGCTAAGATCTTCGGCACTCATACGCTTGCGACGCCACCGCCACAACAGCCAGCCAACCAAAAGACCCAATAAAAAAGTGGCAATTAGAGGTAGGACGATATCCCACAATACCCAGAGCATGTATTTCACCTGTTGAAAAAGTACTGCACTTAAATGCAGTACCAAGGACAATCAAAATTCAAAATTAGCCAGCGCAGTAAATTCGACACGACGATTTTGTTTTCTACCAATCTCGGTAGAGTTGCTCGCCAGTGGTCGGGATTCACCAAAGCCGATCGCTCTAACTCTTAAACTGTCTATCCCGCTTAATTTCATATATTCCAAAACCGCAGTCGCTCGAAACAAACTCAATTTCTGATTGGCATCTTCAGCCCCTGCATTATCAGTGTGGCCTCCAACTTCAACTACCGGACGTTGAAAACGGTTCATGGCATCGACTATTTTATCCAGCGTTTGTTTGGCATCAAAACCAAGCTCGGCTTTGCCGGAATCGAACACTACGTTTTCCTGAAGCTCTGCCGCAAGCGCGTCAATCTCTGACTGCAACATGCTCACTTCTTTGCTGAGCGACATTTGTCTGGCTTCTATTGATCCGGTTGCATTTAAACCCTGGTTTCTGGCATTCTCGCCCACCGCAAGCAGTGGCCCGGCATCTTCTTCAAATTCAAGCTGCGCGTTAAATTCAAATTGATCAGAACTCAATTTTGCATCTGCTTCCAGAGCCACATCAAAATAACTGATTGCAGATGCTAATACTCCAATAGACTGAGCAGCCTGCCCTGCTGATGCAGCTTCCATGACGACTATCTCATCGATAACGCTCTGTTCATCGAATGTTCGTTGAGCTGCGTTTAAGAGGGTCTGCTTATGAGACTCAGATGTCACTGTGCCACTCAGCAAAACTCGTCCATTGTCTTTTCGAGCCACCACATCGATAACACCATCGGGATTACTCTTGCGGGTGACGATATCGCCGCTGATCACCAGACCAACGTCTCCAGCTGACCCTTGAAGCTCGATAAGATCATCAGCCTGGGCTTTATCATCCACGGTAGCATTGAATCTGAAATCGGTAGCGGACAACCTGGCATCGGCAGAAACCGCCTCGTTCAATCCGGCAATAGAATTTGCAAGGCTGGCTACACGCTCATCCGAACCGGGGGTTTGTTCCTGTAGGCCGGATACCACTATCTCGTTAGTCACACCGCCCACACCCAGAGCTTGTTCGGCGGCAGACTGCAATTGATCACGTTGCTCATTGGTCAGCACTGTGCCCTGTAGCAATATAACACCATCTTCGAGCATGGCTGTTACGTCGACCGCACCGTACAAAGATGTATCAACAAACTCTTCGCTTACCTCATCTAAAGAGAGGTTAATCTGTCTTACCCCGTTACCGTCTGCTTCACGTATTACTGCAAGTAACTGATCTTCGGTGGCATCGTTATCGATTAAACCGGTGACTGACAGATTGCGATAGTCCCATTCAAACTCTAACCGCTCGGCTTCGATGCCGCTCGACTGCAGCTCAGTGCGAATATTGCTCTCGAGGCGCGACTCAACGTGACTGACAGCCCACCAGCAGGTGGCTGCGACAATGCAGAGCAAAAGCAGCAAGCCCAAAGCGATGCTGATTCCGTTAGCCCAAGGCCATCGTCCACCCTTACCGGGAGGCACAAAGACATCGCGCGCATAGTCGTCAAAATTTGTTTCAACCATGCAGGGCTCCGGCATAGTGATCGGGTTTTACAGGTTCAGATGCAGATAACAATCAGCTTCACTCAGAGTGTAGTACCAAGCCCGCAATTCTACACCTTAAGACCATCGCAGACGATCACCGCGAGTAGCCAGGAGTAAAATTTAACTCATCAGCTTCCCATTATTGCGTCGCATTTTTGACGGATTGCGAGGACAACAAAACTGAAGTAAAGACCTCCGCCAGACTGGAGTTTTCTGTTCATCAAAGATTCACATTCACCTGTCAGACTGAAAGAAAAATCAGGAAAGGGACGAAAAGCTGCCCAATTGTTAAACAATTTGGCATGACACTAAAAAATACTAAATATTTATTGTCATGACACGATACTTGCTCTATACTGTCATGACATTACAAAATTACTCACACACAAACTTCGGATTCCACACTATGGCCATTTGCCTCATCGTCGCCTTTATATTTTATGTGCTTCGTTCACCTGCGCACGACACCGCTGCGGCATAGTGGGTCGCCGCAAAAGTGCTTATTTTTCGAAATCATAGCTGTTCTTATTGTCACACCAGAGACCAATAGAGGTAAGTTAGACTTTCCCCACCACTCATAATGAGCACAAAAGGGGGATTAATGACCACCTGTAAAACTCCAGTCAAATTGATACTCACAACTCTGAGCGCGGTCACCGCACTGACCCTCAGCGGCATAGTGAGCACCGCCCACGCTGACGGCTTTCTCAAAACAGGGCCCAGTGTCTTCAACTACGACAACATCGACCTTACATTTATAGACGCTGACATATTTAACGGTGTTGGGGTCAGTGTTTCTACGGAATTCAAGGAAAACTACGCTATACGTGTTGGTTACTCTCAACTGGAAGTCGAAGATGCTGACGCAGACGCCCTCGATCTGGGAGTCGATTACCACATACAATCAGCTCGATACCCAAGAGCTGACTGGGTGTTTGGAGCTGGTCTACAGAAAATAGATACCGAGTTGTCGGACGAAACCGGGCTGGATCTCAGAGCGGGTATTCGCTACGCAATGACTGATGCACTCGAGTTGAGCAGTTCGTTCATCGTGCAAACTATTGAAGACACTGACGTCGGGTTAAACCTCACTGCTTTATACGAGATCACAACCGGATTCTCAGGTTTGGTGCAAACCAATATCTCCGATGATTCATCGCTCGGTCTTGGACTGAGGTTTTACTGGAGATAACACCTGCTGGTTTATTTCAGCTCGATCCCGGCTGTCTTAAAGACAGCCGGGCAACAATCCGGATTCAACCATCCACTCTTCATGAATCGATAATACCGGGCGACTCTACACACGCACCCATCGATCCCGGTTTTCTCTCCGTATCAGCAAACGCACTCGAAACAGATCCGCACCTTTCCAGTATACTGCTGGCGAGGACTTGAACTTTGCCAGCTGCGGGGCCCGTGATGCGAACTTTCTGCCATATAGACTTAAGCGAATTATCAGTGTCAAAACAATCCCTCGAAGGCGAGGATATTGTTCGGGCCGGTCGCTATCTGATTGCTAAAACCCTGGTTGAAAAAAATGTAGCCTCGGTTGACCCTCTGTCTAAAGACAATCCATTGATTTTTTCAGCAGGTCCGTTTGCCGGCTCCAACTTCTCAAACGCCAACCGATTAAGTGTTGGATGCAAAAGCCCGTTGACGGGTGGCATTAAAGAAGCCAACTCAGGAGGTACATTCGCTTTTGCACTCGGGCAGCTGGAACTCGCAGGGCTCACACTTTATAACTGCAGCGAAGACTGGATCATCATCCGCATCTGCAAAGGTGGCGAAATTAGCTTTGAGCCTGCTGACGACTACATGGGAATGGGCAATTTTGAAACTGCGGCAAAATTGCACGAAAAATACGGTGACAAAGTCAGCATCGGCATGTGCAGTCAGGTTGCGGAATATGAAGGCTTACTGGGCGGTATTTCCTTCAGCGATGTTGATTTACGCCCCTCGAGGCTCAGTGCTCGGGGCGGGGTCGGTGCGGTCATGGGTAACAAGAAAGTCAAAGCGATAGTCGTTGATTTGCATAAAATGCCGACATTCCATGAACGTAAGAAACTCATGGGCGCTGTTCGAGAATACAACAAGATGCTAAAGGCAGAACCTGCGATAGATAATTTCGCAAAAACCGGTACTGCGATGATGTCTGACGTTATCAATCAACTCGGCGGCATACCGGTTAGAAACTTCAGTGGCGGACAAGCCGCAGACACCAGTAAAGAAACTTTTAAACTCAGTGGCGATTATCTGCGCGAGCAAAACATCGAGCGCGGTGGCGAGACCACCCACGCGTGCATGCCCGGTTGTTTGATCCAATGCAGTAATGTCTACGCAGACAAAGACGGCAATGAGGTGGTATCGCCCATCGAGTATGAAACGATTGGCCTGCTCGGCACTAATTGTGGTATCAAGAATCCGGATGACCTGGCAAAGCTCAACTGGCTGGCCAACGATATCGGTGTCGATACCATCGAACTGGGTGGAACACTGGCAGTGCTAATGGATGCCGGTGAAGCGGATTTTGGTGATGTCGCCTACATGGAAAACATCATCGATGTTCATCTGCGCCAGGGTACCGAGCACGGCAAAATGATCGCGGGCGGAGCTGCCAGAGTCGGAGAACACTTTGGGCTCGAACGGGTTCCTGTAGTCAAACAGCAGACTATCAGCGCTTATGACCCACGGGTGATTGAAGTCACTGGGATCACCATGATGATGACAGCCCAGGGAGCAGATCATACAGCCGGTAACCTGCCAACCTACGAGAGTGTCGGAAAACCCGCGGATGAGCTGGTACACGCCAGTCTCGATATGCAGGCACTGACGGCATCCACCGATTCACTCGGCCTGTGCATATTCGGCAGATCAGTCACCTATGCACAGATAGAATTTATGGTTAACGCACTGAATGATGCACATGGCACCAATCTCACACCCGAGTTTTACCGACAGCTGGGTGTCGAAACCCTGGACCTTGAAAATCAGTTCAATGAACAGGCGGGTTTTGTTGTTAACGATGACGATTTACCAGAGTTTTTCTATAAAGAAGCATTGAAGCCGACCAATAATCTCGCCAGATTCAATGGTCAGGAAGTACGCGATTCAGCACAAAAGTGGTGGCAGGAAAATCTACCTACCTGACTGTCCCACGTGACTATTTTTGAATACCGCCAGATACACACTCTTGCACTTGGCACCAATGCAAGCGCGTTGGCGCTATTTAAAATACGCTTCTTTAAAGTGCAGTCGACAGGTTGATTCGTATAAATCATTACCACCGATTTCTATCTGCGCACCCTGAGTCACCGCACGGCCTTCACTGTCACGTCTGATGACCATGGTCGCTTTGCGTCCACAGTGGCAGATTGCTTTTATCTCTTTGAGATTATCGGCCCAGGCCAGCAGATACTTGCTGCCTTCGAACGGTTCACCCTGAAAGTCAGTGCGGATTCCATAGGCGAGCACAGGAATACCGAGTTGATCACACACATCACCCAACTGAAACACCTGATCACGCTTGAGAAACTGTGCCTCGTCGATCAATACACAGCTTAAATGTTCTGTTTCATGGTGATGGCTGATCGTCTCGAATAGATTGTCTTCAGGACTGATCATAGTGGCTTCTGTTTTTAGACCAATTCTCGACGCAACCACTCCACGTCCGTCGCGATCATCTACTATCGGAGATAGCACAAGAGTATTCATACCC
>CAZQKJ010000103.1:0-10318 GCA_964593315.1 uncultured Granulosicoccaceae bacterium | reverse complement strand
TTGCCACTCTTGTTCTGAATATTGGCTGTCGATTTGATTCGGTTGCATGATTACCCTCGGGTAGTAAAAATCAGCGTCAGCCAATATCTGGAATACGTGCTGCGCTGAATATAGTGGAGTGAATAGAAGCCGCACCTTCTGTACAGATTAGGGTATCTGTCTCCAGTCATCAATGCCTGAATTGAATCCTCTTGCTAAAACTGCATAAATCCAGCGACTTGAAGTTTATTAGCGTTAAGATGGTGCAATTCGCAGACATTGGGGGAATATTGATGACGATTGACTTTAGTTTGAGGCCTGTGCTCGCCTCTGAGCATGAAGGCTGGTTGAAGCTGATGCAGGACTACGCCGAATTTTATGCCGTTGATCTAACTGATGAGGGGTTAGCCGTAACCTGGGACTGGATCGCAGACCCGGCCATGGATTTCTGGTGCACTGTTGCTGTAGATGATCGAGATCAATTGATCGGGTTTACCCAGTATCAGTTAATGCACCGCTCTTTAAGTGGTGCAATGGTGTGTTACCTCAGTGATCTCTATGTTTTACCATCGATTCGCGGCGGTGGCGTTGGCCGTGCACTCATTGATCAGGTGTTTGCTTACTGCAGAAGTAACAGCATCAGGAATGTTCGTTGGTTAACACAAGACGGTAATGCTCAGGCAAGAAAGCTCTACGATACCTATGGAGAGAAATCGGACTTTATTCTTTATAGCTTCTCGGTAGATATATAACTACCTGTACTAGTAGTGGCTGCTTGTTACCCGTGAGACCGACGGTGGCACGCCGGCTGCTTCCACTGTTCATGTCAAACAGCACCTTTTACCACTAGCAGTCAAGGTGGGAAGCTATAACCCATTTGGGTTATTGACGAAGTCTAAGCTGGACTCTAGAGTGACAGGAACGCTGGTACCGTTCAGCCAAAGATACAGTAGCTGAATAACTTGCGGTATAAATATTTTTATTTGATCAGGAGTGTATGTGTGAGCTCTGGCTATACCAAAGAGAATCATCCGGACAACTCGACGCTGACACTACAGGTGATTGGTGCACGAAACCTTCCCGTCGAGTTGCGCCATGCGATAAGCAGTAGTCCGTGTATAACCATCATTGGAGATACAGCGCCCGGCACGGTAGCGACTCTCGGTGCAGCACCGGGAGCTGAATTGATTCTTTACTGTGGCAGTGCGGATGATCCGGACGAGATCGCACGCGCCGTTAGAGTGCTTGCAGAAAAATTTAGAAAATCCAAATTAGTGTTGCTGTCAAAGTCGTATGGTCGTCACAGCGCTGATTTGGCGGATTCAATTGCAGGTGTTGTGATGGCGCATTACAGCATTGATCAGCTGCTCTTGTGTTTGCGCTTAATTAAATCCGGCATTGCGTTCTTTCCGCACGATCTGTGGGCCTTGAGTAGTAATTCACCTGCGGAAATTGAATCTGCAGATCGTAAGCTTGCGTTGCTGATGAGTATGTTAACTCCAAGGCAATACGAGGTTCTGAATTACGTGGCCTTGGGTAAATCGAATAAATACATCGCGACCGAGTTATCACTCTGTGAGAGCACTGTGAAAGTGCATGTACACGAGTTGATGAAACGTCTTGGTGCCAGTAGCCGCACCCACGCATCGTACCTCTTTAACACCGCGTCTGAAGTAGAAGTCGCTGAAGTTGAGGAGGCGGCATCGTAGGGTTAGCCTGCTGCTGCCAGCAAAGATGCATTGCCACCGGCGGCTGTTGTATCAATACACAGAGATTTCTCGCTGACCAGTGGGCTGATATCAAATAGCGTAGTGGCCACTGACACAATCGGTCCGGTTCGTGATGCCAGGGCTGATCGCAGTGACTGTAAAGTCCTGGCAGTCGGTGCAATCGCAACGGCATCGATATCCACGTCTTTTATAAGCTCAAGTGCGTCCTGAATTGAAATGTCGCAGGCTTGCAGAGAGCCTGTGGCATACGGGCTCAGCCATTCACTGAGTTGTGTAGCGTGTACGGTGGCACCCGGGCCTGCCATAATGGTTGCGTTGCCCAACCAAATACTTTGTACAGTTTGCGCTATCCATTGCGCATCGTTGTCTGCTGAAAGAGATAAAATGGTACCGGCCGGTTCCATGCTCAGCCGATTACTTTCACCGGTGGGTCCGGGTAGATCCTTCGTCGGATGAAAGTGAGTATTGGCAAGCTCTATCGCGGTGGATATTTCCCGCTGACAAAAATTGAATGCGTCTGGCAAGTTTTTAATTAGATCAGTGGTGTGCCCGACTAAAGGAGTGCCGGTAACAAACGGCCTCAACGCAGGTGAATCGTTTGCTTGAATTGACTCTGTGTCTGGCATTGCTGTTTGATTTACAGCATCGCTTTCCTCGTTGTCCAGCTTTAAAAATCGAAGCAGGTAGTGCGGGCCACCGGCCTTGGGGCCCGTGCCTGATAGTTTTTTACCACCAAAGGGTTGCGACTCCACAATCGCTCCAATCTGATTGCGGTTAATATAGATATTTCCCGCCTCAATTGCATTGACTGCATCTTGTACGCGTTCATCTACTCGGGTGTGTAATCCAAAAGTGAGTCCGTAGCCACTGGCATTGATGTCATCAATAACTTTGAAAAAATCACCAGCCGAGTACTTTGCAAGGTGTAAAACCGGTCCAAAAATCTCCTGATCCATATCGCCAATTCCGTTGACGCTGATCAGAGTGGGGGGGATAAAATGTGCCGGCTCAGCCAGCCTGGAAGATGCCTGAGTAGTGGTATGAAGAATCCGGTCTTTATTCAGCTCGATATAAGCTGTGATTGATTTCAGTGCCTGTGCGTCAATCAGTGGCCCGACATCAGTACTCAATTGCCAAGGCGTGCCAATTTTTAAAAGATCCATAGCCCCTTTGAGCATGATCAGGAACTTATCGTAAATATCTTCCTGAACATAAAGGACTCTGAGCGCTGAACAACGTTGCCCTGCGCTTTGGAAAGAAGATTCAATAACCGATGCTACCGCTTGTTCGGGCAGGGCAGTTGAATCAATGACCATGGCATTCAAGCCACCAGTCTCTGCAATCAGTACTGCCCCCGGATTTCCCTGGTTTGCTATCGCGCTATGAATGATCTGTGCGGTTTGGGTGGAGCCTGTAAAACACACGCCCGCTATAGACGGGTCTGATACCAGAGCATTGCCGACTATCGCACCGTCACCAACAAGCAGCTGCAATACCTTGTGCGGTACGCCAGATTGGTGAAAGAGTTTTACAGTCAGTTCCGCTACCAAAGGCGTTTGTTCGGCAGGCTTGGCTACTACTGTATTGCCGCAGGCAAGTGCCGCCGCTATTTGCCCGGTAAAAATTGCCAGTGGAAAATTCCATGGCGAAATACACACGAATACTCCACAACCGTGAGCATTGTGCCGGTTGACAAGTTCGGTGGCGCGTACTGCATAGTAGCGCAAAAAATCTACGGCTTCACGAATCTCAGCAATGCAGTCTGGTAGCGTCTTGCCAGCTTCACGGGCAAGCACTGCGCACAGTTCTGCTGTGTTGTGTTCCAGTGCATCAGCGCATTTGTTTAACAGCTGAGCTCTGTGTTCAAAGCTAGTGGCGTTCCATGATTCAAAAGATGCATTTGCGTGTGCAATAGCATCCGCTGCCTGTTGAGAGTTAGCGTCGTGACAATAGCCCACAATTTCAGAAGTATTGGCCGGGTTTCTGATTTCTCTCTTGGTGCCATTATCAGAGCCTGCTTGCCAAAGGTGTGAGGCAAACGACTCGCGTGAGGTGTTCAGTGCTCCAAACTGTAATGGGTCGCTCAGCCAATAGCCTTTGGAGTTGGGTCGTTTGGGTGAGTAGATTTTATCTGCGAATTCTATCACCGGATGGCTGTGATGATCTGAGTTCTCGACTTGTGTGAACGGATCGGATGCCACTTCGTCTACGCTTATCGAGTCATCGACAATCTGATTGACGAAAGAACTGTTGGCACCGTTTTCAAGTAGTCGCCTTACCAGATAGGCCAGTAAATCCTCGTGCGCGCCAACCGGCGCATAGATCCTGCAGCGAGTGTTGTACTGCTTCATTACCTGTTCGTGCAGTGCCTCACCCATTCCATGAAGGCGCTGGAACTCAAAGTGATGATGATCTGAATCTGAGGCTTCTGCACCAGCCAGTTGAAGTATGGCAGCTACGGTGTGAGCATTGTGGGTTGCGAACTGCGGGTATATTCGATCCTGCATGGAGAATAATTGTTTGGCGCAGACAATATACGATACATCAGTGTTACATTTTTTGGTAAACACTGGGAAATCATGTAAGCCCTCTATTTGTGACTGCTTGATTTCATAATCCCAATAGGCACCCTTGACCAATCGCACCATTATCTTTCGATCAAGGCGTTTGGCCATGTCGTATAAGCAGTCCAGTAGGTAGGGTGCTCGCTTTGAGTATGCCTGCACTACCACTCCGAAGCCTTGCCAGTCTTTTAACGATCCCTCGGATAACACGGTTTCAATAACGTCCAGTGACAAGTCGAGACGGTCAGCTTCTTCTGCATCAATATTAAAACCCATATTGGCTGACTGAGCCAACATGGCCAATGAACGGGTGCGTGCAACGAGTTCAACCATGACATGTTCGCGCTGTGCGAATTCATAGCGCGGATGCAGTGCGGAAAGCTTGACCGAGATGCCGGGGTTTTCTGCAACAGTTTCAAAGTTACTGCTGTTGCCGAGTGTTGAGATGGCGCGCGAGTAGGCGAGATGATAACGCTTGGCATCCGCTTCAGTGCGGGCTGCCTCCCCCAGCATATCGTAGGAGAAGGTATAGCCTGGTGACTTTGCTGCGTTCACTGTGGCCTGTTCAATGGTTTCACCCAAAACAAATTGATTGCCGAGCTCACGGATTGCCTGATTCACAGCGGTACGTATTACGGGTTCACCCAGGCGTTTGATAGCGCCTCGAAGGCTGGCGACAACGCCGGGAGAAGCGTCATCTTCAGCGATTACTTTACCGGTTAGCAGCAGCGCCCAGGTAGAGGCATTCACCAGAGATGAACTCGACTGACCCAAGTGTTTTCCCCAGTCTGCCGGTACGATTTTATCGTGGATCAGCGCATCAACCGTTTCTGAATCTGGCACCCGCAACAAGGCTTCGGCCAGACACATCAACGCGATGCCCTCATCGGTGCTGAGTTCGTACTGGGCCAGGAAGCTCTCAGTGAGTTGCAGTGATGAGTCGCTGCGGATTTTTGAGATCAATGACCTGGCAATGTCTGTGATACGTGATCGATCTGTCTGGCTGAGTCGGGCGCGCTCCAGCAAGTGAGTAATGGCGTCGGATTCATTGCACAGGCTGTGCTGACGGAGTCGGCTCCGCAGGGTTTCTTTTTCGCTCATACTTTTCTGCGCACCCTTTCTGCGCACCAATAGGCAAGGATGTTTAATTGTAGCGCCTTGACGGTAGTTTAGCGCCCGAAACTTTACTTGAAGCTTACCGGTCACTCAGTCTGAATCCAAGTGATAGCGAGGTTTACACGAGGATGGTTTCTTGCCAAAGTGCCGGATGCAATGTGTCTTTGTTGTGCATAATGTTGAGAATCGCCTGCCAAGGCTTATAACCGGAGACTTTATGGATATCGATGCGTTGATAGATGCATTGCCGAAAGCTGAATTGCACTTGCATATCGAAGGTACGCTCGAGCCTGAAATGATGTTAATGCTGGCTGCGCGAAACAGCGTTGAGTTGCCGTATAAAAATGTAGCTGACGTTCAGGCGGCTTTTGAATTTGATTGTTTGCAGGATTTTCTCGATGTGTACTATCACGGGATGTCTGTATTAATCAATGAACGAGATTTTTATGATCTCACCTATGCCTATATGCAGAAGGTGCATCAGCAAGGTGTCATACACGCAGAAATATTTTTTGATCCCCAGGGGCACACCAGTCGCGGTGTGTCTTTTGAAACCGTGCTTGGCGGGATCAGTAGTGCATTGGAGGCAGCACAGCGTGAGTTAGGGGTCACCAGTAAACTGATTATGTGTTTTCTGCGCCACTTACCTGAAGAACAGGCTTTTGATTCTTTACATTGTGCTTGTAAGCACAAAGATCTTATTCATGGGGTTGGACTTGATTCCAGCGAGAAAGGCTATCCTCCGGGTTTGTTTTCAAGAGTGTTTGCAGAAGCACGTAAGCAAGGGTTTATTCCGGTAGCACATGCGGGAGAAGAGGGGCCTGCAGAATATGTTGAGGCAGCACTTGACGATCTAAAAGTGCAACGTGTAGATCACGGTAATAATTCACTCAATAGTCCGAGTCTTGTCAAACGACTGGCTTTAGAAAAAACACCTCTGACTATGTGCCCGTTGTCTAATCTCAGGCTGAAAGGAATACCATCGCTTGAGATGCATCCGCTAAAAAAAGCTATGCAAGCGGGATTGGTCGTGACAGTAAACTCAGATGATCCCTCTTACTTTGGTGGTTATATCGGTGATAACTACAAGGCGATACAGAAAGCGCTTAATTTACAACGAGAAGATATTTTGGAGCTTGCCAGAAACTCGTTCAGTGCATCGTTTATAGATGATAAGAGCAAGCAGTCAGCGCACGATGCCATTGACGCAGTGGCAGCGCAATTTAAATAGTCCCGGTTTATGGTTTTTATTGCTTAATACAACGCACTTGGTATATGCCTGTGTCGCCATGGTTGTGTCCCTATAGTTGAGGGCTTTTCCAGTGTGTGTATTGTAGTGACTCTCTAATCAGGGCAATTTAAGATCAGCGTTCTTCGCGTAAACCTTGGCAACTGCTGCATCGTCTTCTCCACCGAGGCCTGCTTCAGCGGCGGCGTTAAATTGTGCTAGTGCCGTGTTTGACAGTGGTGCAGTAAACTCAGCATCCGCTGCTATGTCGCACACTATGCCCAGATCCTTCACAAAAATATCAACGGCAGAGTGGGGTGTGTAATCACCCTGTGCTATGTGGGGTCCGCGGTTTTCAAACATCCAGCTGGTGCCGGCGCACTGCGATATGACATCCACGGTAGTTTGTGCATCAATGCCCTGGCTGATGCCGAATGTGATGGCCTCAGCAGTAGCTGCAATGTGTACACCCGCGAGTAGCTGATTGACAACCTTCAGTGCTGAACCAGGACCTGCGGTGTCGCCAAGTTCAAAAACTTTTTCAGCCATGGCATCAAGTGCTGGTTTCGCCTTGTCAAATGCTTCTTTACTACCGGAGGCAAGCACAGTTATCTGGCCTGCAGCGGCTTTCACTGAACCGCCGGATATTGGTGAATCCAGATACAATACATTGTATTGTTCGCAATAGCTTTGCATCTGTTTTGCGAAATCAGGTGATACAGTTGCACATGAGAGCACTACTGAGCCTTCATTCATGAGTGGTGCAGTTGATTCAATGATCGCTTTGGTTTGTGCAGCATTAACGACTACCAGGATCAGGCAATCCAATTGTTTGGATATGGTAGATAGATCACCTTCAAGTCCACCGTTAGCGGTAAATTGTTGTAACCGATCTTCTGCCAGATCGCAGCCATAGGTTTTTATGTTGGCTCGATGCAGGCTGTTAGCCATGCCGAGACCCATAGAGCCCAGTCCGACTACTGCAACGGTGTAGGAAGATGCCATATTGGTACCCGATTATAGAGATTGTCGCCAGTTGTTCTGCTGAACAATATTACTGTAAATGGCTATTGATTCGGGATTGTACTTACTTTCAGAGTACCTTGCCGAACTTGATTCTTCGGATGGCAGTGAGGCTTCGCGCTGCGAAAAACAGCAGCAGTATAACCAGAGTTCTAAAGTCTGCGGTGCCAGCGGCGCTATCGTTGTCGCTCGTTGCCTGTACGATCGGCTGTGATATCTCCGGCTGCGTGTTAGCGGCTGCGAGTTGTAGCTGTGCGTCTTGTTCTGCGGGCTGATCGTTTAGTTGCACTGGTCTGTTGGCAAGCATTTCAATGGCAGCATCTGCATTGAGTCTGCCAATGCCACACAGAGTTGTTTGATCGCTTACACACCGACTATCGTCTTCGTTGATTGTTGCAGTCAGAGCCAGCAGTTGTCTTACATCGTGTTGGATAAGCTCTGGCTGGTAAGACAGCAGGTTGGCAATCGCCGCACTGACATGTGCTGCTGCGATGCTTGTGCCGAATTGAAAACCGTAGGCACTGTAAGGCAACGGTTCCTGGCTGCTATCGTTTTGAGTGGTGATGATGCCGTCGGATACTGTGCCGCCAGGTGCAGAAATAAAGACGGACTCACCTAACGCTGAGTAGTCGGTAAGGAGACCTTCGCGGTCAGTGGCTGCAACAGTGATGATGTTATCGCAGGTGGCAGGTGAGTAGGGTGTTGAGTCCAGGTCTGCTGCAGTATTGGTTGATGCAGTGACTAAAATCGCACCGGTTGCGTCTGCATCGTTAATGGCTTTTTGCATAGCAAACGAACAGCTGCCCGGGAAACCGACACTGAGGTTGATAACGTCTGCAGGGTTGGGGTTATCTGCAACCCCGTCGACAGGCAGACCTGCCGCCCATCGGATACCATCAATTAAGTCGGCAACATAGCCGCCGCACTTGCCTGTGACTCTAACCGGAAGCAGAGATACGGTGGGTGCTCCGCCGGCAATGCCTGTTGCGTTGTGAGAGGTGGCATTGATGATTCCGGAGATGGCGGTACCGTGCCACTTGCTTGCAGCGAGCGGGCATCCCTCGCTAACCGTTCCCTGGTCGATATCTTCCTGCGCGACCCAGTCGCCCGGATCTCCCGGATCATGATCGCGGCCATCGCCATCATTGGCGACATTGCTGTCATGAATGAAATCGTAGCCTGGCAGGAATTGAAGATCTTCGTGTTCGAGGATGACCCCGGAATCGACTACAGCTACAACAATTTCGGTCGGGGAGGTCAGAAATTCGCGCGCCGGGAAAAGACCGCTTGCCCCGGCGAATTTGTCATTTGCATGCAAGCTCCACTGCTGGGATGAGTACCGGTCATCCGGCAGTGTGGTGAGAATGCTGTCAAAATCTGTGGTTCTGGCTGGTGCCGAATCCGGCAGGGTATCGAGTGGCGTCTGGCCCTGCAAAGGCTGAACTGTCGGGTTGGCGTTGGCGTATCCGGCCTGATGTGTCACTGCAGAGAAGTTGATTATGAGTCCGCCGGTAATCAGCACCGCGGCGGTTTTTGCCATCAAGAGCTTGACGCAGTCTTTTATTCTGTCAGATACAGTCGGCATTCAGCAGAATCAGCAAATTATGTGCCTGCCTGAAGCCAGTAAAAAGTGTATGCTGTAGGGTGACGCAGCATATGAATTTACGTACCGGGAATCTACGATGTTGAAACCAGCAAACCATTTGGCAGCGCGCCTGATCGTCGTCGTTACAGCGGCGCTATTCTCAGCTTTTTTGTCTGCATCAGAGCTTGCGGTTGGCTTGCAGCCGACGGAAAACGGCGTGACGTTCTCTTTGACCAACAACAGTGCCAAAACGGTCTCGGTGCTGGTGTGGGAAACCCCGCTTGAGCCTGAGCTCACGCAGGATGTTTTTGAACTGATACCCGAGCGTCAGGACCCGGCAGATAAATTCGTTGATCGTGCGAGATACTCTGGCAGGCTGATCAAACGTGGCATTCCCAAAACCAGTGATTTTGTCGAGCTTAGAGCCGGACAAACTGTCAGCTCGGATATCGCGCTGGCTGATTACTATCGACTGGATGTAGATGGTGCACACCGCGTGCGATTCAGAGGTGAGTTCAATGTTGTGGAATCGAAGGTCACCGATCGAACCATCCTCGCTCACGGAACCGGTCATGCGCACGTTATCGGTGCAAAACTTATATCAATGCAAAGTGCCGCCGTTGATGTAGCTTTGGTATCGACACCGGAGCGAGCTTTCGCACGCGTAGGAGGATTCAACAGCTGTTCAGCATCGCAGCAGGCAGAGATATCCAGCGATCTAGACGCGTCGGAAGTTATTACCCGTGAAGCTATCTCAGCACTTGAAAATCTACCGGTCAATGAGCGTCCGGGTTCACCGCGTTATCTACAATGGTTTGGCACTTACTCAGCACTTAGATACAACACGGTACTCGATACTTACCAGACTGCTGCGGCACGGATGGCGGACGGCTCGGTGGAATTTAACTGCGACTGTAATGAAGAATTTTTTGCCTTTGTATTTCCGATAGACCCTTACAAGGTTTATCTTTGTAACGCTTACTGGCGCGCCGATCAACTTGGTACCGACTCACGTGCCGGAACGATACTTCATGAGTTATCGCATTTTCCTGAAATAGGTGATACCAATGACTTCGCCTACGGAGCGGTGGAT
>CAZQKJ010000102.1:7780-10371 GCA_964593315.1 uncultured Granulosicoccaceae bacterium | reverse complement strand
GCCATTCAGACTCCGCTGCCAATTGGAAGTGTTCTTCACAATGGCCCCAGAGAGTCGCGAGTGTATTGGCGTTCGCTGTCATCTCATAACGGGCAACCGTGCCACGCACTTTGGTGATCCATCCGTCGGCACCAAAAGTTTTCGGCAGAGCCACTGTCGCATCAACCTCTTGCGGCAGCACTATGCCCGCGTTTTGCATAGATGGCTCAACGGAATCACCGCTCAGGCCTACGGTGATCAGGTCATCACGCTGATCTACGTTGACCTCGACCATCACAGCACGCTTATCTATTTCCACTCTGAACATGGAAGCGTACATTTTCAACCGCTTAAGAACTGGCTCGGACAATACCCGAGGCATTCTGATCAGGTATCCATCAGCGATTCGAGTAAGCCGGAACAGTGTAATCACCCGGCCCTTGGGACTCGACCAGGTATTCAGCTGACTACCGGGAGTGTCCATATCTGCAACGTCGTTTGAAAACTGAGCCTGCAAAAACGGCTCTGCACCCTCGCCTGTCACCTCCAGAATGACTTCAGCGTCCAGTGTACAGAATACATCAGTAGCTCCAGGCGACGCGGGGTAACTCAACCCGCTATCTGTCTGCTCCAGACCAAACGAGATCAGTTTCTGTTGCCATTCTGCATTCATGATTTGCACTCACGTTTCGACGATTACCGGTTCACCGGACTGTTCACGGCAGATTCACTGTCATCAGTATTTACTGGCAATGAAACTCTGCGAAATCGAAGCCACATAACCTTGAACCCCGCACACCACATCGAGCCCGGGCCCTTGCTCCTGGTAATGGTAACAATATTCAGCGCCCGGCAGGCTAAAGACATCCGTTTTTTGTGCGGGTTCTAACCCTCCATCTCTTATCTGTATGGAAAAGTGGCCACCAGAGCATAATCCCGAGCGCGACGTTTGCAGGACTCTTTGCTATCATTGCTGTATAACTGTTTAAAACTCGGCCCTGACCTCTTCGGCAATTCAGTTCCGATTTGAGGTCCGGGCCGCCAGGCTCACAGAATATGACAGACCCTGACAAGAAAACCGAATTGACGCAGAGTCCACCGACTCCTGATGAGTCTGACCGAAACACCGACGGCGCACTGAAAACAGATGATGTCAATCGGCCGACACAACAAGAACACGGCGGCCCCAAAGGATTGGAGCCAACCCGCTACGGCGACTGGGAGTCAAACGGACGCTGTACCGACTTTTAAGCTGACCAGTGGTCAACGCCGCTGTCAAAGTACACAATTAAATCACCTGGAAGATCCAATGGCCCTCAACGATTCGCGGCCGCTATCGCCGCATCTGCAAATCTACAAGCTACCACTGACTGCAATGATGTCAGTTCTACACCGCGGCACGGGTGTGGTCATCAGCATCGGGACCGTATTTCTATGCTGGATCCTGGCCAGAGCTGCGATGGGTCCGGCCGCCTTTGAGGGCACCAGCAATCTGCTGGGCTCATGGTTCGGTTATCTGGTTTTGATCGGATTTACGTTTTCACTCTACGCGCACTTTTGTAACGGTATCCGCCATTTGCTGTGGGATATGGGATACGGCTTCGATGTCAGCAAGGCCAACGCTGGCGCTAAGGTCTCACTGATTGCAGCGATCGTTCTCACCGTGTTGACCTGGATTGTCGCGTTCGCTGCGGGTTGAAATAGCCAGCGGATCTTTTAATGAATCAAGAATCAGACTCGAACAAGAGATAAGAATCAATGTCAAACAGTAACGGTGGCACCGGCCACTTCTGGGTACAACGTCTAACCGCCATTGCGCTCATCCCCCTCACTATCTGGTTTTGCTTTTCACTCGCATCACTACCGCGCATGTCATACGCCAATCTGAGTGCATGGATGCAATCGCCTTTCAGTGCTGCGATGATGATCCTGGTGATCGCCGTTGGCCTGTACCACGCCAAGCTGGGGTTGCAAGTCATTGCAGAAGACTACATAGCTGACCGCAGCATCCGCACGATTGTCATCGCTGCGGTAACCATGATCTGTGCATTGTTTGCAGTCATTGGAATAGTTTCAGTTCTTAAATTATCGTTTGGAGCATAACCCTTGTCCTACAACGTTATAAAACATGAACACGATGTAGTTATTGTCGGTGCCGGTGGCGCAGGACTCCGCGCAACACTGGGTATGGCAACAGCCGGTCTTTCTACAGCATGCATCACCAAGGTGTTTCCTACCCGCAGTCACACAGTCGCAGCACAGGGTGGCATGAGTGCCGCACTGGGCAACATGGGGCCGGATGACTGGAAGTGGCACATGTACGACACCATCAAGGGATCGGACTGGCTGGGAGATCAGGATGCCATTGAATACATGTGCCGCGAAGCCATCCCTGCGGTCATTGAACTGGAGCACTACGGTGTGCCCTTTTCTCGGACCGATGACGGCAAAATCTATCAGCGCCCGTTTGGCGGCATGACCACTAACTACGGTGAAGGCACAGCACAGCGCACCTGTGCTGCGGCTGATCGTACCGGTCACGCGATTTTGCATACGCTTTATCAACAGTCACTCAAACACGAAGCACAATTTTTTATCGAGTACTTTGCCAC
>CAZQKJ010000102.1:0-7770 GCA_964593315.1 uncultured Granulosicoccaceae bacterium | reverse complement strand
GAGTCATGGCCTGGGATCTTGCCACCGGAGACTTGCATGAGTTTCGCGGGCACATGGTTGTACTGGCAACTGGCGGATGCGGCAGAACTTATTTCTCGGCTACTTCAGCACACACCTGCACCGGAGATGGCAACGCCATGGTGCTGCGTGCGGGGCTGCCACTGCAGGATATGGAGTTCGTACAATTCCACCCCACCGGCATCTACGGCGCCGGTGTTTTGATTACCGAAGGGGTTCGCGGTGAAGGTGGTTATCTGACCAACTCCGAAGGTGAGCGTTTTATGGAGCGATACGCACCTAACGCTAAAGATCTCGCATCACGTGATGTCGTGAGCCGATCCATGACTCAGGAGATTAACGAAGGCCGTGGTGTCGGACCCGAGAAAGATCATATCTTTCTTAACCTGCAACACCTCGGACCCGAAGTCATTGAAGAACGCCTGCCAGGTATTGCCGAGAGCGCAAAGGTGTTTGCCGGTGTGGACGTCAGCAAGGACCCGATTCCGGTCATCCCGACTGTGCACTACAACATGGGGGGCATTCCCACCAACTACCATGGCGAAGTAGTCACGCTCTGGGAGGGCAACCCCGATCAGGTCGTCGATGGATTGATGGCAATTGGTGAAGCCGCATGTGTATCCGTACACGGCGCCAACCGCCTCGGGTCAAACTCGCTGCTGGATATTGTTGTGTTCGGTCGCGCCGCTGCACTGCGAGCCAAAGAAGTGGTTAAGCCAGGTTCTCCGCACAAGAAGCTTGCCGATGATGTGACCGGTAAACTCATCGACAGACTAGACAAGGTTCGAAATTCTTCCGGCAGCACTGGTGCTGCACAAATTCGAGACCGTATGCAACGCTGCATGCAGAACCGTGCTGCGGTATTCCGCACCGGGGAAACCATGTCTGCAGGCGTTGAAGAACTGAATAAAATCGTCGCCGAATGGGACGACATCGGCGTATCCGACAAGAGTATGATCTGGAATACCGACCTGGTCGAGACGCTGGAGCTTGAAAATCTCCTGTGTCAGGCGCAAACAGTTATTGAGGGTGCAAACATGCGCACCGAGTCACGCGGCGGTCACGCCCGGGAAGACTTCCCGGATCGCAACGATGACGAGTGGATGAAGCACACGCTGGCATGGGTAAAAGACGGCAAAGTCTCCTTTGAGTTTCGCCCGGTGCACATGAACACACTGACCGACGAAGTGGATCCTGTACCACCCAAAAAGCGGGTTTACTAGCGTGCCTTCAATTGAGCTAAAAGAATACAAGTTATCGGAGCAACCGAATCATGGCTGAGTTCAAACTACCTGCAAATTCCATTGTCAAGAAAGGCAAGACCTTCGATGCCCCTGAAGGTGCCGCACGCACAAAGAAATTCGAGGTCTATCGATTCGATTCTTCAGACGGTGAAAACCCTTCTGTCGATACTTACCATGTTGACCTCGACAGCTGCGGTCCAATGATTCTCGATGCGCTGATCAAGATTAAGTCAGAGATTGACCCGACCTTGTCTTTCAGACGCTCTTGCCGCGAAGGCATTTGTGGATCATGTGCGATGAATATCGATGGCGCCAACACCCTCGCCTGCACCATGGCTATCGAAGACGTTGAAGGTGATGTAAAAATCTATCCGTTACCGCACCAGCCAGTGGTTAAAGACCTGGTCTCGGACCTTGATAACTTCTACAAGCAATATGAAGCCATCGAACCGTGGATGCAGGCAGATTCCGAACCTGCAGGTGGACGCGAGCGACTGCAAACCAAAGAGGACCGCGAAAAGCTCGATGGACTATACGAGTGCATTATGTGCGCGTGTTGTTCAACCAGTTGCCCAAGCTACTGGTGGAACAGCGACAAATACTTAGGGCCTGCCGCGCTGCTCGCAGCTTACCGGTGGATCGTCGACAGCCGCGACGATAAAACAGACGAGCGCCTTGCAGCGCTGGACGACCCGTTCAAGCTTTATCGCTGCCACACCATCATGAACTGCGCAACAGTCTGCCCGAAGGGTCTTAATCCCGCCAAGGCTATCGCCGAAACCAAGAAAATGCTGGTACAAAACAATCTCTGATAGTAAGAGACTGAAGTGGCTGTGCAGACGCGGAACAAAAGAACTGGACACCGCGATGAACACCTATCTGCTGCATCACTACGATGCAGCAGATACACAGGAACAACAGCTGTTTGCAGACCTGCTACAAGAGCAGGACCCGGACATCATGGTCTGGATCAATGATCCGGATACCTCCCCCGGATTCGAGCCCATCATTCGAAAAATCCGCCAAACCCTTATTGCTGGCGCTTAAGCCATCGCGGAGCTGGCAAGCTTTCATTGTTGCGTTGCACCTGCTGGCACTGGTGGCTGTGGCAATCGCCGCTATATCTATCATTGCAAAACTACTGATAGCAGTCGCACTGATTGCCAGTTTTTTTCATCAGCTAAGAGATTCGAAACATCAAACCCAACTTGTCTGGCGCACAGGCAACCGCTGGTTCATCAATGCTGACCAGCACCCTTCAAGGCTGGTTGCCATCCACTTTTTCTCGCGCTGGCTGGTGATACTTTCACTACAACCTGAAAAGCCCGACACAGATTCACTGACCTCACCACTACTTAGACGGCAGAAATTTGTTTTGCCATTTGACTCACTCGATGAAGACACCTTCCGACTGCTGCGAGTCAGACTGCGTATAGAAGGCTTCGAGATGCTGAATCCGTCCGACGAAACCAGCTAGTGTGCTGGAACAAATAGTGCCCATCCACGATTGTGTGATATACAGGAATCAGCCCAACGCATTATACCGGTTACCCCTGCAATGAAACCCATACTACTTGGCGTCAATGTCGATCACGTCGCAACCATCAGACAGGCGCGCGGCTCATCCTATCCAGATCCAGTACACGCCGCCCTTCAGGCCGAACTGGCCGGTGCAGACGGGATCACCATGCACTTGCGTGAGGATCGGCGCCATATTCAGGACAGCGATATCGAACGCTTTGCCACCTGCACCCAAACCAAGCTCAACTTCGAGATGGCAGCTACCGATGAGATGATAGAGCTCGCGCTACGAATCAAACCTCTGGACGTCTGTCTGGTGCCTGAGAAACGCGAAGAACTTACCACTGAAGGCGGCTTAAATATCGTCCACGCCGAAAACTCACTCAAGCATGCCTGTGAGGAATTTGCCAGAAAGAATATCCGGGTGAGCCTTTTCATTGATCCTGATCGCGATCAGATAGACGCCACACTGCGCACAGGTGCCGAGGTGATTGAACTGCATACCGGAAGTTACGCCGAAGCGAAAACACTACAAGTACAACAACAAGAACTAGACAAGCTGGTTAAAGCCGCGGACTATGCAGCAGAGCATGGCTTAATCGTCAATGCAGGTCACGGACTCACACGCCACAATGTAGCCGCCATTGCAGCGATTCCACAGATTCATGAACTCAATATTGGCCATTCACTCATAGCCGATTCTATATTTGAGGGATTACCTGCTGCTGTCCGCACCATGAAATCCATTATGCAACAAGCGCGCAGTAGCACAGACGCATGATTATCGGCACCGGCGTTGATCTGGTAGAAGTTGCACGTGTTGAAAAAGTCTATGCACAGCGTGGCGAACGCTTTGTAAGCCACGTTCTACACGATGCCGAGATGCCAGAATTTAAAGAGGCAAAATACAAAGGCCGTATGCTCGCTAAGCGCTTTGCAGTTAAAGAGGCAGCCACCAAAGCACTCGGAACCGGTCAGGCGCAAAACGTACTGCTACGACATTTTTATGTCTTGCATAATGAACACGGCAAACCCGAACTACACGCCGATGACGAAGCAAAACTCCAGTGCGAAAAACAAGGTGTTAACGCTATGCATGTCAGCATTTCTGATGAAAACGAATATGCCATAGCTCAGGTTATTCTTGAACGCACGCCCTGACTTACCTTAAGTGACATACTCTAGACAATGACAGACCCTTCCGAACTCAGTCCGTATCTACAACTCGGAGGTGAAACAGCGGTCCGCAAGCTGGTTGATCGCTTTTACGACTTGATGGATCAAAACAGCGAGAGCGCTACCATCAGAGCCATGCACCCGGATGATCTTTCTGAGTCACGCGATAAGCTGTTTGAATTCCTGAGTGGCTTACTGGGTGGCCCACACCTCTATCATCAAAATCGCGGGCACCCGAAGCTCAGAATGCGCCACCTGCCCTTCAGCATTGATGAATCAGCCAGAGATGCATGGCTCGCCTGCATGTATCAGGCACTGGAGGAACAAACCGATGACAAGTTACTTTTAATGCAGCTTAAAAGCTCATTCTTTAAAACGGCTCATCATATGATCAATAAGCCGTAAGCCTTAAGACAAATAGGAAAGATCAGTTGCCAGACTCCACATTCATTCTGCATACGCAACTAGAGGCAGATAGTACATTTATTGTAGATCTTGATCTGTGTAGTGTGCGGTTGATCAATGACAGTAACTACCCGTGGACAATATTAGTTCCACGCCGGGCAGACGCCACTGAAATCTATAAACTGAGTATTGAAGACCAACAACAGCTGAGCGCAGAATCTGCAACACTCAGCAAAGCAATGGAAAAGCTTTTCAAACCGGACAAAATGAATGTTGCTGCCATTGGCAACATGGTACCGCAGCTACATATACATCATATAGCACGGTATAAAACAGACATCGCCTGGCCTGCCCCGGTGTGGGGATTTACACAGGCGATACCCTACGATGAATCAACAATGCGATTACGTATAAGCGAGCTGCAAGCTGCAATCTAACGCTGGGTAGTGTTCCGCACCAACTGGCTTATTGCACTGGACAATTGCCCATAGCCTGCACTGTTTACATCTGCCTCAACTGTGGACGCACTGCCAAACACCAGCTGATTTGCCAGTAGATAATCCTGCGCTTCAGCTATCGACGTTGGATTTTCTCCCACGAAGCCTTTACTCTTCTGACTATCATTGCCCATTCGCGCTTTCAGCAGGCTAACAATAGGATCAAATTACTACCTACCTAGCATAAATTGTGGAACTACGTCAACGAGCACAAGCGATGAACCGGGGCTCCTCACCAGACTATATTGCATACCCGGACAGCATCTCTTCGAGACAATCCAATATCGGATAAGCAGCCTGCAACCAAGATCCCGAAAACCAGAGACCCTATGACTTCAATTGTTTCAAAGCTCGAAGAAATCGTCGGCTCGCAACATGTTTTGTCGCAATCAGAAGTGGCAGAGCGAGCCACGCACTTCTGGAATCCCGCACCCATGCAGGCGCTGGCACTGGTAAAACCTGCTAACACAAAAGAAACCAGTATGGTGCTTAAGGCCTGTCACGCTGCAGGGCAACCAGTGGTGACGCACGGTGGCGTAACGGGTCTGGCCGAAGGCGACAAGAGCAACGCAAAGGATATTATCCTGTCGCTTGAGCGGCAACGGTCTATTGAGTCAATCGATATCACCGGCCGCAACATGACGGTACAGGCCGGGTGTATTTTACAATCAGTGCATGACGCCGCACGTGAAGCGGATCTCTTGTACGGACTTGATCTCGGGGCACGCGGCTCCTGCACTATTGGTGGCAATATATCGACCAATGCCGGCGGATTATCCGTTTTACGCTACGGTATGACGCGCGATCAAATACTAGGCCTTGAAGTGGTACTGGCTGACGGCACAGTGCTGTCTTCAATGAATAAGATGATGAAGAACAATGCAGGCTATGATCTGAAGCAGTTGTTCATCGGGAGCGAAGGCACGCTAGGTGTGGTCACGCGCGCCGTATTGCGATTGCGTCCGGCAACAACAACAGCTAACACCGCGATTGTAGCGTTTGACAACTTCGAACAGGTTAAAGCCACCTTGTTGCATATATCAGCCTCTCTGAATGCCGAGCTTAACGCATTTGAAATTATATGGAACGACTTCTACCAACTCTCTACAGATCAGACGGTTCAGGGTTCAAGCCGGGCACCACTACCGGATAATCTGTTTGCCTATGCCATCATCGAGTCACGAGGTGCCAATAACGACGCTGATGAGTTGCGCTTTACTCAGGCACTGGAAGAGGCCATGCACAAAGAGCTGATCACCGATGCGGTGATTGCGCAATCAGAACAGGAAAGAGCCGATATCTGGCAGATTCGTGAAAACGTTGATCTCACTTTGCGCCACCAACCTTTGTTTGTCTACGATATCAGTTTGCCAATTGACAGCATGCAGGATTACCTCGATTCTATTAGCGCATCATTACGCGCTCTGTGGCCCAATGTGATTGTCTACGCATACGGGCATCTGGCAGATAGTAATCTGCATGTGACCATCGCGCCGGAGCCCGCCAACTTTATCAAAGATCCAAATTCACAACCGGCTCGCATTCAGGATTTCAACAATGCAGAATCTGAGTGGTATCAGCACTGCAATAAGACCGTATTTGAACCGTTGACCGCACTGGGTGGATCAATCTCAGCCGAGCACGGCATCGGCTTACTCAAAAAGGCCCACCTGCACTATTCTCGCACTCCGGAAGAAATAGCTACCATGCAGCTACTGAAGAAATCTCTGGATCCGGAAAATATTTTAAACCCCGGCAAGATAGTTTCTGTTTCCTGAACTCAAAACACGCATCGATGCAGCAATACACTCACCCTGGGCTGAATAATAAGCCTTCATCTATAAGTAATGGGCCTATACATTATGGGTCCATAAGTATTAGCACGATAGTTTATGGCCTGATCACCCATAGACTCATCATCCACAGACTCATCACCAACAGACTACTCACTGATGCTTGAAGTGATCGGCCTGGTGGCACCACTATTTGCTCTGATTCTTTTAGGCTATGTTAGTGCCAGGCTTGTAAACATTTCACTAGAAGGTTTGGCCTGGCTGAATTTCTTTGTCATATATATTGCCCTGCCTCCGTTGTTCTTTCAGTTACTATCTAAAACGCCAGTCGCTGAATTTGGCAATATCAGATTTCTGCTGTTCGCAAGCGGCGCTACACTCATTGTTTTTGTCATCGGCTTTACGCTTGCCAAAGTGTTCAAACGCGGCAATACAAAAGAGGCGACAGTTCAGGGGCTGGCTGGTGCTTACGGTAATATCGGATACCTGGGCCCGCCACTGGCAATAGCATCGTTCGGGCCGGAGGCAGGTGTACCGGTTGCACTGATATTCTGCCTTGATAACACAATGCACTTTATCATCGTGCCGCTCTTGATGACACTGGGCAGCAATAAACGCGGTTCATTGTTGAGACTGGCTGGAACCATCGTTAAAAATATTTTATATCACCCGTTCATACTGGCAACCATCGTCGGCTTAGTCGCCGCCTACTATCAATACCAGCCACCGGAACCGGTCGACCAATTGCTGCAGTCACTGTCAAACGCTGCCGCTCCATGCGCTCTGTTTGCTTTGGGTGTTACCGCAGCACTCAGACCCCTGAAACGTGTGCCAATCGATTTGGTTTACCTGATACCAATCAAACTATTATTACATCCGCTGCTGGTCTATCTATCCGTCAGCCTGATACCAGGTGTACCGGAAATCTGGGTTTACTCAGCAGTGCTACTGGCAACTCTACCAACAGCCACGAACGTATTTGTATTGGCTCAGCAGTACCAGGCATGGGAGCAAAGATCGTCCAGTATGATCGTGATATCAACACTGCTTTCGGTGGTCACTGTGACGGTATTTCTGTATCGCGCAATTATCTCACGCAGCCGACTTGCTTGTAAC